>JBLHRE010000010.1:0-26168 GCA_047625765.1 Flavobacteriales bacterium | reverse complement strand
ATCAATTTTTGCATGTTGCTAAAATAATAATATTCTGATATAATTTGGTTAATTATTTGTGAAAGAAGAAAAAAAAACCTGCGTACAAGAAGACTCGAACTTCCACGAACTTGCGTTCACAACCCCCTCAATTATGTAATATGTTTTTACAAAAAGTTAATAACTTGTTTATGAATTAGTTGTATTTTTGAAATAGTTAGCATTTGTTCTAAAACCGGTACGAGTTACGGTACGAATTTTAAAAGTTATTTCTGATACTTCGCTAAGGTATAAAAATTATAGAAGAACATAAAAAAGAAAAAAATATTTTAAATTTTGTTACAATTTTTTATTTGAGTTTCAAATATATCAAGACTAAACTAAAACTATGTCATGTTCTTTTTTTGTTTAATTAATTCTAACGTTGCTTTTACATTTTGTTTCGGACTCTAGCAAGTAGGCAATAAGGCAGCAATAAGTTATATACTTCTTATGTTTACAATTCATTAAATTTGAGCATAAATCAGAAAGGATAAAAGGGAGGAATAGGGCTATTTTATAAAGTTAGTTTCATATTTTAAGTACCTCATTTATCCAATCAAAAACTGTTTTTTGGCGTTTACCTTATAAGTATTCTTAATTTTAATTAGAAAATAAAACGCTAGAATAAGGTTGTTGTTTGTGATTCAATTTTTTTTTATTTATATTCTATGCTGAATAAAAATTAATTCATCCAATCTAACATATTTGCTTGAAGTCTTATAGATTCGTTTATAGTCAGCAAGTTTAATCTTGAGTTGGGAGAAGTTTTAACTTTTTTTAAATGAGGAGCAGTAAATATAAAGACACTTTCCTTTGAATCGCTATTGTTACTTTTTAGTTTGTTTAATGTGTCTTCAAATAATAAAGCCAAATTATGCTCCATTTCTCTTCTTGTTTTTGGTGGAGTCATACCTCCTAAATTTTTATTCTTCATTTTCTTCAAAGTCTTTTCGATTTGCCACCATCATAGCCATAGTTCGAACCATTTCATTAACAGTATTTAAGTTTATTCTGTTATTAGTAGAGTATCTTAATTTAGTAATACCATCAATAGATTTTCTAGAGCTTTCAGTAATCTGTAACTTTCCATCTTTCATAACTTCACCAAGAAGATTTAAGTGTCTTTCAAATTCTACTCTAGAATCCCTGTAATTTTTTCTACTTTCAATCATTATTTTCTTCTTCTTTGTTGATTTGAGATTTTATATGTTTTTCCATAGCTGGTCTCATAGCCATTGTCCTTATAATTTCATCTATTGTATTTAAATTTATTCTTTTATTTGGTGAATTTCTTATTTTAAAAATACCTTCATTTGGTTTAAATAGGTTTTTTTGTATTCTCATTTGTCCACTTTCAATAGATTCTATTAAAAGGTTGATATGTCTTTCGAACTCTAATCTGGAATCTCTGTAGTTCTTTCTACTTTTAATCATTTATTTAAAATTTCATAAATTGTCTTCATATTATCTTTATTTACTACAGAAGTAATAGCTGTATTTAAAGAGTAGTTTAATATATCATCGTATCTACCTCGATATTGTGTTTCGTTATAAAAACTTCTACGAAGATATTTGTCTGATTTTACCACATCAATTGGTTTTAATTGATAACAATATTCTTTCACTTTTGAGGTTAATATTTTACAAAACTCTCCGTTTAAAAGTTTTGCATTATTTAATTTCTCTAAAGTGTCCTCAATAGGTGTTAGAAAATCTTCTTCTAAGAAAATGTCACCTGTTTTAATAGGAGAATCTAGAATTGTTTTATTTAACTCATCTTCTAATTTTTTATAGCCTATCTCTTTAATATTATTTGCTAATACGATGAAATTGTACTTAATCGTGAAATGAGTGAGGTTGGTTATTTGGTTCACAAGACCAGGTTCTATTTCTAGTGTTTTTTTTATTATTTCAGGGTTTATCTCCGAAACCTTTTTTAGTATATGAGAACTTATCTCAGTTGATAATAATGGATCTTCAGATAGAGTAAACTTTATTAGTTTTATTATTATTTCTTCTCCTAAATATGTTCCTAATTCTACTAAAGTAGTAAATGTTTTTTCTCTAATACTTGTGAAAGGGTGATTAAGTAACCATATTAAAAAATCGATGATTTGAGAATTGCTATTGAGTTTATCATTTTTATCATCTAGCCAAGAGTATTTTTCTTTCACACCACCATCAGGGCGAATAATGTAATGAAAATGATTATTAACGATTTTATAAATGTTCTCAATTTGTGGCTTTGTTATTTTGTCTTCCAAAAACCATATTACTTCTTTACAAACTGACCAAGGAGTTTCATTGAATTTTAATATGTCATAGCATAAAGTCTCTGTTATTTCTGTATCGGTTTCTAATAGTTTTTTTATATTTCTTTTCGATGTGCTATGCTCTCCAGACGAGTTGTTATACCAGATACTTATTTTTTCTTTTTCAAAAGAATTAATCCCATATTCTACTAATTGTAACCTATCTGTGGTTGAGTTTACTGAGTTATTGAACTTTTCGAATTCTGTAACCTTTTTGTTTTTTTCTATTGGTTGGTCTTCTATCGTTTTCTCTTCTTCATTTTCTGAACCCCAAGAAATACCTCTGTTAATTAAATGCGACTTTAAACGAGTTATGTTCGAGGACGTTAAATCAATGTAAAGTTTATTTAAAAGAGCTGCTGTATCATCTTTATTTAGTTCTTGGTCTTCAATAATTTCGGATAGGCTTTCACTTATATTTTCAATGTAAGAGTTATCTAAACCTTCTATCTCATTTAATACTTTAGCAATTTCCGCTCCATAAGAAGTTATATATCTAAAGTTATCATCATTAATAGTGAATACTTTACATAACGCCCATTTTAAATAGGGAGATAAGTCTTCAATATTTTTTAAGATTTTTAGTATACCACTTTGTTCAACAAAATTTCTTGCACCTAGATTATAACCATTTCCTATTGTTGGAGCATCAAACGTACTTTTTTCAGCATTGTGTATTAATAATGCTGGAGGAGGAAGAATTTCTTGTTTAAAGTATTCTATTGCAGAATCTAGTCTACCGTTTATAATCAGACTACTAATAAAACCTTCTTTCTCATATCTTACATATCTCTGAAAAGTCATTTCTCCTGAAGCATAATCTAGTAAGGAAGCATAGTCTTTAATATATTTATTGAGACTAGTACTGTCGCTTTTTAAATAAGAAAGTGTAGAATTTAATAAATCTAATTGTGCTTCTTTGTACCAAGTAGGTCCCATAGATGTGTTTAACACTTCTTGAAATGTATAATTAAATTCGGAAGTACTTCCTAGTATAGCATATATCTCAGATATTTTTAAAAGCTCTTCAGTTCGTTCCCATCTATTTTGTACTCCATTAAGGATATGCTGTTCCCATAGTTGCACTATCGGTTGAATGTTATCTGGTTCATAATTTATAAGTAACAACTCTTTAATTACTTCGTACAGAGTTTCTCTGTAACCTTCTGAAAAGAGCCCTAACTGATCAGTAGACTTTTGTTTAATTTCATCAAGAAAAGAATCTAATTCGTTAGCATTGAAGTGATAGAATAAATGAATTAGTTTTGCGTAAAGTTGAGGGAATATTGCTTCAGGCAACTGATAACTTCTATTCCAATTACTTCTTTCTTCAAATGAGAAGTTTAAGGATGTTCTAATTAAATTAAGTTGTTCTTTAATTATTTGGTAATCATTTGAGTCATCTTTTGCTTTTAAATTATAAGCTTTTCCTTCAATAAAATTAATTTTAACAATTAGACTATTCAAATATAGCTCCCAACCGTTTTCTCCCCATCGATTATTAATTTGAGGGAATGTATTGTCTTTATTTATGTAGCCTTTACATTTAGATTCAAACTCAATATTTATAAAATCAGGGAAATTAAAATCTACCCCATTTTTGTCTCTTATATTATTTTCATCTTTCTCAAAATCAAAATATTTATTAATAAGCTCTGTAACTAATGACGCATTTTTACTATCTTTTAAAAGAGATTTAATTAATAGTATTATTTCTGATTTTTCATTAACATAGCCATGATTAGAAATCAAATATTCAATATCCGATACAATTTTAAGCTGTTCATCATTTTTGTCGTAATAATTTGTATTGTATTTATTTAGTTCATTGTCATGTATATATAGAGAGAGAGCTGTCATTTTTGCCCACCTTTTATTTAGAGGATTTCCAAAGAATTCAGAGACCTTAATAGGATCTATATGAATATTACAAGTTCTCATTAAATATGCTTGATGCCAACCTGTAGTTACCTCTCTGATCAAAGTCACTCCACTTGTTGTTTCCATGTCATCATAGTTTTCTTCACCGCCTAAACTTTGTAAAAACTTAGCAAAAGCCATATATTCTCTATATCCTTTTTTTGGATTTTCTTTTGCTGATAGGATAAGAGAATTGGCTTTCATAGTAAAGAAATCCATTGAGATGCCTTTCTCTGAACTATCACTACTTTCTATTTCTTTTCTAAATCTAGCATCAATAGCTTCTAATAATATGTTTGCTTCTTTAAAAGCCTCTGCTTCATAAAATAATTGTAAAAAGACTATAGCTTGATGATTGTTAACTAATAATATATTTCTCCTTACGATATATTTTAAAGCGTGTTTATATTTTTCATTCGCTATTAATGCTAATGCTATATTTTCTGCATATTCGTATAAGACATAATCGTATCTAAACTCTATACGTTGTAGAAGCAGTAAAAGCCTAATGAGTTCTATTGTTTGTTTTAATTTTAGAGATAAACTTATTGTGTTTTTTATATCTAATAAAACTAGATCTGGTTCAATATGATTAAGGGCTAGTTTATCTGCCCATTCTTGATTGCAATTTTGTAATGCATTTTCAGGGGTATTGCTTAACGTATAGTGATGTAAGCTATTTTCTATTGAGTATTCATTATCTATATTGTTTTCACAGAAAGCAACTATGTTATCATTACAGTCTTTAATAAAAAATTCTACTTTTTTAGTTATGAATTCTTTAAAAGAGTTATGGAATATTTCAATTTTATTGTGCTGTTCAGTAAATAGATATTTTATACTTGGAAATGATGAGTAGAAAGAAGTTTTTACATCTGTTGGTAAAGTAAGTATAATATTTTCTTTTTCTAAAGGACTTCTTAATTGAGAAATACTTAGACTTATCCAAAGTTTGTTTTCATCCTCATATAGCAAATCCCAGATACTATTGTAATAGTTTTCTATATCTCCTTCAATAACAGGGATTCTCTCTATCCACCCTTCGAAATTATCTTGATCCTCTATTAATTCCTTATTATTTTTAACAAAACTTGTTAAATACCTTAAGTATAGTGGATGCCCTTCAGATTTTAGAGCTAATTGTTGTACGTTTTCAATTTTTAATATTCCCCTTCCTATTTCTCTTAAAATAAAGTATTCACATTTTGTCCGATTAATAGGTGTTATCTCTATTAATTGCTCTTCAACATTTATATAGTTCTTTATTTCTCTAGGCAATATTTCTTTAGATGTACAAGAAAGCATAATTTTTATGTTCTCAGGCAATGAAAAGTTTAAAATTCCAATGAATTCTTTTAATTCTTCTATTTCATCAAGTCCATCAATACATAAAACTCCTATTTGGTTATTTTTACTGTAATAGACACTTAAATCTTGAACTAAACTTGGTAATCTTTCAATCCTTTCTTCTGTACTTTTAGTCTCTTTAGGAAGCGCTGTTCCATGAACTGTAAAGACAATGAGCTCCTCTAACCATTTAAGAAAAAAACTTCTAGATATTCTTAAACTTTTGGGTTTGTCGTCGTTAGGTATTTTAACAAAGTATTTTCCTATAATAGAAATAGAATCATTTTCTGGTTTAAATGTCGCTATATTCAAAGATTTACCTGAGCCAGGAGTTCCAGTCATTAAAATCCAGTTTCCTTTTTTTAAAGTAGCACTTTCAAGACGATCTAATACTGTGTTGTTTTTTACCGAACGTTGTATTTCGTTAGTAAAATGTAATGGTAAATCAGTATGGTTTCCTTCTGTTTCAAAATCTATATCGTTTACCACTAAATAATCTGTAATTTTACCAATAGAAATAGCTCCTAATTTATCGTCAATTTGTTTTAAGATTATTCCTATTACTTTTTCGTTACTTACCACTGGAGCTCCAGAAAGCCCCCCATAAGCATAACCTTCCTCTACTAGTTCTGAATTTAATATGAAATCGTGTTTTTCTTTAGTTTCTTTATGGCTAATGGTTCCAGAAAATTTCAGATCGTCCTGTTCTCCTTTACTAGGAAATCCAAAGGTTTGCCAATTTTCGTTTATTTTAGGATTTGATGCTTGAATTGGTAAATACGTGTCTAGAGATTCTTCCGTTTTAATTAAACAAATATCAAGATCATCATTATACGACAATATTTGTCCTGTAATAATCTCTTTATTTTTTAATATTACTATTTTAGAATTATCAATTTCTGTTTCAAGAAAAGTATGAAAAGCTGTTAAAATAACATTTTGCGTCACAAAAAAACCTGTACCTTGATTTCCTTTGTATTCAATTTTAACAATATTGTTCTGAATTTGTGAAGGGTCAATTATATCATTCATGTTATAGTTCAATTTTTATAGGTTCAGAACCGTTCATTTCAGTTATCTGATAGTTGTATTTTTGCTTTAAGACGTCATCTTTAAAAGCATCAATAGATGCTAATGGATATGTAAAAAACAACTCTTTAGCGTATGTTGTTTTTTCGTAAACTATTCTAGCTATAGTTTCCTTATCTGGATGATTATGTGTTCTCCCATTGGTTGAAAATATATACTTTTTAGAAGTAATCATTTTTAATAATTCTAAACTTGTATTATTTTGACTTCCGTGATGTGAAATTTTTATCAAATCAAAACATATAGGAAAATCTTCTACATTATAATGTGATTTAAGATTATTTATAATAATTGAGGGATGTGAATCTGCTAAAAAAAGTAGCTTCTTTTTTTTGTATTCTATAACAAATGCTATTGAACTTCCGTTGGCGGATCTATCATCTTCATAGAAAATAGATTTAGCTAATTCGTCTATATTTAAACCAGTGGCTGATATGCTTTTCTTTTTTAATAATTTTTGTTCTTTTTGAAGTGCTACTAAAGATTCAAAAGCTATTTCACTAAACCCTTCTAAATCTTCTGCAGTGGAGTATCCTTTTTGATATAATTCCTTTTTCCAATCTTTATTTAGAGTAGAAAGCTTTTCATTAGAAGGAGATAATAATTTTAATGTAATTTCGTCTGTTAACTTAATAGTTGTTTTATTGTCTATAGAAATAGCTTTACCATTAAATTCAGTATTCCAATTATACTTATTCTCAAATAAAAATGAAGCTAATGTTGAGCCTTGAACAGCAGAAATATCTTTTGCTTTTTCAGTTTGCTCTTCTTTTAAATTATAATTAATTTGTAATTCTTTTACAGATTTTCCTTGGAATTTAATATTGGGATTAAATTCTTTTATGTGTTTGAATGAATTGTGCCATATATTATTAATTTTAATAAAGGAAGAATTTCTTGTTTTCTTCAATAAGTTTAATAATTCCAGAAATATGATCTTCGTCAATATGTGTAATTATTACGTGTTTCAATGAAATAGATTGGGAATTCAATTTTATAAGTTCAGGTTTAATGTGATTCCTATACGTATTTACATAACCTCCATCAATTAACATTGTATAGTTATCTATTTTTAGAAAAGCTGAATCTCCACTTAAGGCAGGGAAAAATTTAATAAAAGATGCTGTACTCATAAGTTTGTTTTATACTGATATAGTTTGACCTTTTTTAGGTTTAATTTAGACCGTTAAAGGTTTTTTTAATTCCATTTTACAAATCTATTAATTTAGATTTGTTGCGTTAAGTTATTGAATTCAAGCTTCATAATCGCTTAATCCATACCAACTTTGTAAAAGACACATTTTAAAAAGCAATAACCCATCATAAGAAGGCTTGCCAGTGGCACTTTTTCCTTTTGAATAGTCTTTATTTATTAGAAAAGAGATCGTCTCCCAATCGATAAGGGTGTTTATTTGAGTGAAAAATGTCTTTTTAATTTTTCTTGCTCGTAAATCACAAATGATATCGGCTAAAGTTGGTGGTTTTTGTATTTTCATACATTAAATTTACAACTTAATACGCCTATAATCAAGTGTTAATGTAAATAATTACGTGTTATTTTTGTGCTTTTTATTAGGTGTTTCCTTGCAACGGTCTTGTATTATCTAGGAAGTAAATCAGCACATGCGACAGATACTTTTGATTTGTATCGCCCAATCATTAATTTATTTTGTAAACTAGCTTTTTAAGCTCCAAAATCGGTTGTATTTTTTTTGTATCTAAAGTAGAGAAGATACATAAGTCGAACACATAGCTTCCTCCGTTTTTTGAAATAGGTTTATTAGATTCCCAAGTATTTACACTTGTTGCAAGATTCGAAATAACCGTATCACTTATTTTTACCAATGGTCTAAAGGTAATAGGCAATAAACTGATAATAGCTTCAAGTGCTCCAGCTGGTAGAGGCTGGCTTCCACCTTTAGGCACTGCCACCAATTCATAGCCATACATTGCTGCAACCTTAATGTTTGGAGTCTTGGTCTTGTCGTCCAGCAATTCTGCAAATAGATTACAAAGCGCTTGTTCCAAACCTGTTTTTCCGATACATTCTGGATTTATGGGTTCAGTACTATTCTTAAATGGTATTTCCTGATTATGGAGTAGATAAGGTACTAAGATCTGATTGTATACAACTTCCGGCGTTTGGTAGATGAAAGAAGTACTTGTTGGGGTGTCAACTAAGCGCTCATTTCGTCTTATAAAGGCGCCACCCAAAGCATTTTGATTTACAAGAACATTTAACTGATCAAATTCAATCTGGTGTTCAATGGTTTGAAATGCCGGAACATCTTGTTCATAGGTGTAAATACACTCTTTCGTCCCAATTGCAGCTGCTAATTTATTTGCAATTGGTGGCGTTACAGAAGTATCCATCCAATATATGGTAGGGTAATCTCCACTTGGACTAATAGCAGGTTGTTGCTGCTTCAGAATAATGGTATCATACAATTCAGTAGGTTGTTTCTTATAACCCCCCTTTTTCACAGTGCTTTCCAGGCTATATTCGTATGAACCTTCAGTAGGTGCTGGGTTTGTTCCGGTATTTAATGAGAAGGTCCATTTTGTGGCCACTTCTGTTACTAATTCTGCAAAAATGTTAATAGCAGCTGCCTGTTCAGAAGTATTGCCACCATTTGCTAGAAGACTAGATAAATCTGTTTCAAGGTTTGGAAGAACAGCAATAAATTGTGCTAAGGCATCAAAAAATTGAGTTCCAGCATTACCAGAAATACCAGAGTTTATGTGATCAAAACTCTCTGTATCTGAAATTCGATTAAAGAATACGCTTATATAACTAGTATCTTGTTGTGCTTCAGTATGGACATAGTTGAAATTGAATTTCCACTCTCTTGCCTTTTTTACATTCTCAGGGAAGGTTTTAGGCAAATCTCCGTCTGCTACTGCTGGTAAATTATTCTGAGCTGTTATAGCGGGCATTGCTGGATAAGTACGAAGAGGAATAGGCACTTCGGGTTGACCTAAATTGGTTTCAAATATACTTGGTTTATTATCACTCGAACCAATAGGAATCAAAAATGTTAACCAGTCAGAAGCTTGATAGCCTTTAATATCAGTAAGGTTTGCTATGTCGTACTCAATTTCATTTACAACATAGTTTAAACCCATCAAAACATTACGGTGTTCTCGTTCTGCTTGAACACTCAACAAGAAACTGACATGGTTCATACCATTTTTTAGAGCCGTTTTACCTGTTGTAATATTGTAATCTGCCATGAGTTGGACAGCGTGGAATATAAAGGTCGGATTTAGTAGATCCGCTGTATCTCGAATCGCACCAGCTAAGTCTTCTGCTGTTATTACAGGAGTACCAAAGGCAGTTGCCATTTTATCCAGACTGTTATTGCTAGCATCAACCTTAATAGGGATTCTTGATTGGTAAGGAATATTTACTCCCAATTTAAAGATACCATCAAAAGATGAATTGGCTTGAGCTATGCTATTTACGCTGGCATTAAAGAACTCTGATGCTTGTTCAAATGTCTTGCCGTTTGTAGTTAATTGGACACCAGTAATATTGATGACCGTATTAGCTGCAAAGAGTCCTTGTTGTGTAGGGTTGGCCCAAGTTAATCCAGCAATTAAAGCAGCCAGATCGGTAGTATAAAACAGAACCAATAATCCAAGTGTATCAGAACTTAGCAATTCGTGCTTGGTCCCGTTGAAAGTAACCTCTAAGCCTGTATTTAGTATCCCTGTAAAGTATTTAATTTGTGTTGCGAGGTATATCTGAGTTATATTTAAGCTAGTGGCTATCGTAGCGATAGAATCAGCAGTACCAGTTCGGCATATACGATTTACTGGTTTCCCATTTAGTCTGGGAGCAATAAAGCTTGAACCAGCATTAGGGTAGGAAGCTTGAACATCAACATCATATTGCAATAATGCGTCTGTTCCAAATGCATTTGAAAGGTTAACCAAAAGTTGCTCTTTCAAGGATTCTTGAGCCAAATCCAATTTGGTTTGATCTATATTACCAGCGAGAACATAGTCAAGCCCTTGAGATATCGAGTTGGCCAATAGTTGTTTTGCTGCGACGACTCTCTGGTATCCACCTTTTAACTTTTGACTAGGGTTCCCAAAATCTGTTCCTTCCAGTTTATATGCTGGTACGGAATATGGGGCACTTAAAAATAAATCTACAGATGCGAGAAATTGATTTGCCCAAGCTTCAAGGTCAATAGATTTGAAATTCTGTTTTTTAGAAGCACCTAGTAGGCCTTTGTTATATGCCTTAATTTCAACCTCATTCCGTGTAATTAATTGACGGGCTAATGGTTTTATTGCAAAATAGTTTGGGGTATCACTCTGGATTTCTACTTTACTAATTCCCTGAGCTCCAAAATACACTGCCCATAAATGTTTTGAAGACTTTTGTCCTTCAGATAAATCATCTTTCTTCCCAATTCCAACTTTCAAAGTGTTTGCAAAAGCAAGCTCTAAATTCTCCGCAAATTTTGTGAGGGTTAATTGTCCGGAAGTATTTTTTTGCGATAATGGGGCAATAGCATTTTGACTGAATTTTACAGATTCTTCATTCACGAAACTTGGATCTGTTCGGTCTTCTCCATCGGTATTTCGCAAGATTTTAAAATACACTTTTATTTCAAAAAGGGTATCTGGATAAGTCGGAGTAGAAGGGTAGTTTGCAGGAAACTCATTAGTCGTTTGAGGTTCATGTGGTGGCAAAATAAATGAACTGTTCGGGTGAAGTATATAAGCAGTTTCATTAGTTATTGCAATTTCTTGAACAGTTGTTTCAACATTTTTCTCAATTTTAAAACGTGAAACAAGCGTATTAAAAGTATCGTGTTTTCCTAAAAGAATAGTTATATCCGTCGGAGTGCCATTCACCACTCGTACTACTTTAACAGATCCGCTTGTGTTTAGGAAATTTTGTAAAGCACCATTGCATACAGCCAAATCTTCTACGCTTACATTGTAATCAGATTTTAAATGACTTAGGTTGTTTTTAGAAGGTGCCCCCGAAGTGCCTGATTTCGGTGCGCCATTAGAAGGCAGAGTAGCTGCCAAGAATGCATTTATAGCTAAAATATTCGTTGAACCTTTAATGGTATCACTTAGTTCTTGAAGTGTAACAGTTTGTGAATGAGTCGTCTTGAAACGTTTAATTATCGATTGCATTGAATCACCTAATTGTGTGTTTACTGCATTGGCCCCAACCTTGATTGGTTGATTGTCTGCAAATAACCAACTTACATATTGATTTAATTGAGCCAATGAATATGCAGGGTCGGCTGTTGTGAAGAATCGACTGGCAATGGCTCCAAATGTGTCAGTACTTTGAACTGCGTATGGTACATAATTAGTTTTACCAAGAGATTGACCTATATCAACCAATCCTGGAATATTTAAAGTATTGGATACTGGTTCTCCCGCAGGATTATGATTTGTCAGACTTAATTGTGTGTCTTCATTGTGCGCAAATAACTGATTAACTGTTATACCATAGGTGCTTGCAATGATCGACATGGTGTCATCGGTGAATGGCGTTTGTGGTTTTTTGAATAAATACAGAGCATTTGAACTTAGGAAGACTCCTTTAATCAATAAATTAGAAGTTATTCCTATAAAAGCCGATGCCGTATAAGTGCTATATAGTTTTGAAATCTTAGCAAATGTATCACCGGTACTTACCAAAAAGCTGTTGATATTGATATCGGCGTTCTCTACAATTAAATTTGGAACATTTTCATTTGCAACAGCTACATCAGCAATGGTATAAGGATCTACAGTTCCAACTTTGAAGCTACTGCCCATAGTATTAAATTGAGTCGTAATATTCTCAAAAGAGTCATCTGCTACAGTTGTATAGGACAACTCTACAAGGCTTAATTGAATGCCTTCAGATATAATACTTTTTGTAGGACTTGCATTGTAAGTTGCCAATTGCGCTACTGAAATATGCTCACTTGTCGCGATTTTAAGCAAGGTATTGGATGTAGCTTCTTCTAGAGTTGTGTTAATAGTAGCACTTCTCTCAGGAAATGACAGTTCTACTTTTGGTTTGAGTTGTGTGTTTGTATTTCCATTTACAATGCTCAAAGCAGTAATTGGGCTAGCTGGACTTAATTTGTTTGACTCTGTAACGATTGCATTAAGTGTTTGTCCCTGACCAACTACAAAGTAATATGGTATCTGAACCCTATTTTTAAATATATTAACAGCCAATTTATCGGTATTTGCTGTTCCTAAATCATCGAGTGAGACAGAATAACCTGCGGAAATATCTGCAAGTGTTTCTGATGTACTTTGAGTGCCATTATCGACAATTTCATGAGTTGCCCCAGTCATTTGCTGCACGCTGGCTAGGAAGGAATAAACCGAATTTACAAAACCAATAATAGTTCCTTTATTTAAATTAAAAATGGCATCTTTCTTACTAATCTGTTGAAGAGAAGTGCTTAATTGAAAGGAGACATCAGATTGATTGATTTGGTAATAAATTTGCTGATAACGAACAATATGAGCACTAGCATTATAAATGGCTTTGTCGTATTGTAATCCAGGTCCAGGAACATAGTTGGTAACTTCAAAGTTCAAGTCCAGGTCTAATTGCGGTGATCCAGCAACACCAGTAATTTCATAATGTGCAGATAAGCCCGGCCATTGCGCTAAACCTATAACTTCATCAAAGTACCCTACTTCGAAGGCTTGGTTTTGAATGGGTGTTGAAGGTGCTATCTTATTTCCAAGTACATCATGGAATGAGAATTGGAAAGTCGCTTTTTCAAGCTTATTAGAGCCATCTAAATGAATTCCTGCATAAGGGTCGTTAGAAGCCAATGGTAATGCCTCACAAACGGGTAAGGCATGTGTTTTAGCTAACTTAGATATTGGAACAGCTTGGTGGTAATACCAGCTGTCTCCGCCTGCTATATCAGCAGGTTCTAAAGGACCAATTGGCATCCCTTCGTGACTTGCATTGAATGCTCCTTCTTCCTTTATGGAATATCCCACAAGATTGTATAACAAGTCGGTTTTTGTTGCTGGTGAAAGATTTTTCCAATCCGAAACTATCGGTTCTGTACGTTTCATTTCCCAACCAAGCGTTCCAGCAGGTACATTAGCAACTCGAATTTGATCTGCTCCACCAGCTACTTGTGCAAATACATTGGTGCCAGTTGGGTCAATATTGTCTCCTATAATTGCACAATTATTGAAATTAAATAATCTTCTAGAAGGAGTACTTGCTTTGCTTTGTGATGCAAGAGCAACTACCATTCTGACATTGGCTTGTCCGCTTTCATCAAAAGCATTACTTGGAATTCCTTCGCCTCCATCTTTATTTGCATAATTTAAATAATATCCTCCAGACCCCGTTATGCAAGCCTCCCAAAGGTATTGCATAAATAATACCGAATCGCTTATGCCAGAGGCATATGGGTCTGTGCTAACTGCCACTTGTGATAAAGCAAGTTTTGCAGTATTCAATGACATTGAACCTGAAGAAGTATCAGTCGATAAATTGGTTTTTAACAGGAATGTTTTGTCTGTTTCGATGTTATCTGAAATCAAGCCGTTAGAGTTTTTGCTTGTAGCATTTGGCGGATAAAGCAAATGTATTGCAGGAGTAGTTTCCGTAGCCGGTAATGGAGATAGATAGTCCCATAATTGTCGCAAACGATCTCTATCCGTATTGCTCGCTCCAAGTATTTCATACGAATTGGGTAAGGTACTTCCAGCTTTATTGGGATCAGCAACAATACGAACTTGGAATTCAATTATTGTTGCCCACATGTATAACTCTACCGCAGGAGTAGTTGGACTAACAGCATTTTCTGTGAGTGCTTTTAGTTCAAAATTTTGACTAGCAATGGCACTATTATTAATTTTACTAACAAGCGATGTTGGGAATATCCATAAACTCGGTTCTCCGGTAGTAGGGGTATTCGCTGGAGTTTGGTTTGGAAATGCTAAGGCTATTGCTGTTTGCCAGTGTAAATGTCCTTGCAATGAGTAATGCACCCCTTGGTCCTTGTAAAGTGCTAACTTAGTAGGTTGATTGTATGTTGGGTTGAATGTTGTAGATGGATAGTCATTTGAAACCGTTTCATTTGTAATTGGAATTGTAAGACCAGTCACTGTATCTGTAAAGATGATGCTTCCTACTTCAGATGCAATATTACCCCAATTAAAGTTTGGATTAAGTGCTTTTGCTTTTGGGAAAGCAGCCTGTACATCACCTTCTTTATCACCGGTTTGAATAACATAACTCGTAAAGAAGTTAATCCAATTATCTCCTTTTGGATTTGTGAATTCAATATTCCAAGGACTCCCTGCAGGTACAGAAGCCGGCGCGATAAATTGTTGTCCTGTAATATCGTATAGGCTATATAATTTTTCAGTACTAATTGGGGTAGTTGGTGCAGGTAATCGTAATCCATGTAACATGAAACGAGAAACCATAGCAGCAATTTTGTTGCTGTGTCCGTTATTAACAACATCCGTCTCCAATTGAGCTACAGATAATTGTGGAACATAAGGAATCGTAATTAGATTTTTTGGTACAATTGATAAAAATATTCCTTCAATGGTCTCAATAATTTCACCTAACCGATCAACGGTAATGTTGTAATTGTTTGCTAATTTTGATAAGGTATCACCACTTCCAACTTCAACTGTATGGTCAAAAGATGGGATTGTAACAACAGCAAGAGGGGTTAATATATTCGGGTTAGTACTATTAACACCTACTAGATCATTAGCAGGAACTCCAAATAAAGAAGCAAGTCTATTAATGGTGTCAGTACCTGTTAGTTTATGATCTAATTTTGGGATAAATAATGGGTCATCAGGTTTAAGAGTCGTCCAATTTGTAATCTGCGGATTAATGGCCTTTATATCCGTTATGAATTTTGTGAAATCAGCAGGAGGAGTTGTGTCTTGCGTAAGAGCAAAATAGCCTGCAATTTCAGTTATTAAATCACCTGATTTACTTGTATAAGGTGTCACTGTTGAAGGAGTAGAGTCATTGTATGAAATAGGAATATTCACAACAGTTCCTAGAGGTAAAGCAGCGCTTGGATCCAAATTTGGGTTTTGATCAAAACTTATTTCGGGAGTTAGGTCGGCAATAGTCTGTCGATACCAGTTCAATCTATTTTGTTCAACAGAACCCATAATATCGTTCCGCACCATAAACCAAGCTGCTATAAAATCAATATGGTCCCCAATTTGTATCTTGTACGTAAATTTGGTAGGGTTTGCTACTTGTGCTATAGTAAATAACTGCCCATCTTGAAGAAGTTCTATATTGTTTGCATTTGCTGGTAAAGTTCCAACAGTTACAGCAGTTTGCTGATCGTATGGCGTTGCAATTTCGGTCAAGGTATCCTGACTTTTTACTTGATAATAAATATCATCGAGAGTAAGTTTAATAGACTCTACAAGGGCAATATCTTTATTGGCTAAAGCAATACTGTCTACAGTTACTCCAAAGGTTACGTTTATAGTTTTTGGTGGTACAAGGGGTGTATTAAGTGGTACACCTGGATTCAGAAGAGAGATTTCTGCATCTGTCATACTAAAATGTTTAGCAATAGCATGCAGTGTTTCTCCAATCTGTACTTCATGTTGAATCTCAACTCTAGGGAATAAGGTTTTATTGTTAGCAATACTCCATAAGGAATCTGATGTTTCAAAAGGATATGAATAGCTCGTCATCAGATCAATTCCTTCCTGAATTGCTGATTTAGCTATCATCATAAAGTAATCGCGGAAAACAAATTGAGCAACAGATTCTGTATCAATAGGAGGTGAGGTTCCATTTTGCTGGCTCAATGGATTTACTGCAACATTTGCAGTAGCATCAATTGAAAGTTGATTAAAGTATGCAGTAATAGCTTGCTCATAAGCATCATCAGCAGAAGTATTATCCAGAAAGCTAATTGCAGGAGAAATGTCTGGTGTTCCCATTGAAAGTTCTGGAATCATTGGGAATATAGTTCCACTGGTTTCAGAAGGACCATTGGCAGTTATTGCTGGAGTCACGCCTGGGAATGATTGAGCGGGCGTTCCAATAATTTCCAATTTGTAATTGTTGCTAATAAATTCGGTTACATTTAAATAACTGAATCCATTGTGTTCCGCATCACTAGAACTAAGTAATGTTTTTATAAGTTCAAGGTCGGAGATGCTTATTGATGTCATCGATGCACGCGTAAATGATTGCATTACATAACCAAGCATTCCTCTTACTAAAATATTAAAAGCGGTATCATCGGCCGAAGTTGCTCTACTTGAATGATCAATGCTTACAACCTTCGCCTCTTCAGCACTTGTTGCATTAACAGGAATACTATTGTCGAGATACAATGACATTCCTGAGACCGTTACAGGGTTTGTGCCAGCTCCATTCAATAAGGTTGATGGATCAGCAACTGAGAATGTAGGCATCATGTTGATGTTTACATCCTGTTTTGATGGGAATGTTAAAGCGGTGTTCCAAGACATAGACGGACTAACAACTACAGCGGTTGCCATTCCCATTTTTCTGGCATTCTTACTAGTTGATTTAGAATGTAAAGGTGCTTGTGTTGCCATTATCATCGCAGTACGCATCATTTTCTTCCTAGCAACATGATGCCCTTTTTTTCTGAATTTGACCGGGCTCTCTTGCATCCTTAGTTTGGGATTGCTTGTTGTTTTTGGAGCAGCAACTTCTATAAATTCTGCTGAAGCAAAGGTCATAGGCGCAATGCTTGAAGATGCTAGTAAAGGAGCCTGTGTAACTGTAGTTAATCCTCCTGAATTGGATCGCTGTCCAATCGTCCAGGGAGGTGTTGTTGCATGACCAATGGTAAATTTTTCGTGCAATTCGAGGCTGAAACTGAAGTGTATTCGAATAAAAAGAACCTTAATACTTGCCTTCACTTCCACACCTACTTTCATCTCAATAAGGATAGGCTGATAGGCCTCTATTGTTACTGTTACACTTGCATAGGCGATTACACTTATATCAACGGAGATGACCACAAAATCAACTTTTCCCCATAGTTTTCCAACAATAGCAACCGTTCCTTGCATCCAGTAATACATGGGAGCAGGTAGTGATTTATCATCAGGGTTAAACCATGCCAGAGCCCCTTCCATAATTCCAATTACAGTAAGCGTAAGCCCTGCTTTTAAAGGACCTTTCTCAATGTCTTTGCCCAAGCCAAGTGATAAGCCAAGTCCCAATTCAATGACCGGATCAAATGTTCCATTTGATATTTGTGGAACTCGTTTGCTAGTGGCTCCATTAAGGTATGCAAAATACAATCCACCGTAGCCGATAAAAGGGAATACCTGAACGCAAAATGAATCGGTAAAGACGGCATGGTGTGGGAAGCCTAGATCGACTTTGAAATTACCATTGGTATAAATTTCCAATTTGATTACTGGCAGCGTGATGGATACTTCACCAAATTCCAGTTGACGGAACGCATCCGGAACGCGCAACTCTATCTTGAATACACCAATATCATCCGTTATTTTGACATAAAGTATTTCAAATTTTAATCCACCCAGAGCGCCTGCCCGTTCACCTGAAAGTTCAAGTAATAATCCATACAAGTTGGGGTCGTTAAATACGATGGCCAATCGAACAGTTCCGATTACAGTCATATCAAGGCCGAAAAGCCAATGACTGTTTTCGTCAAATTTTAAACCATGGGCTTTGGCTAAAGGATTCTCATCTCCTTCAACTGGGAGCATGTTTTGGCGCAGTGAATCAATGACTTCTTCTACTGAGTTAAATTCTCCAGGTTTGTCAATAGCCACATGTTGACCAAGACCAAGGTATCGGAGTTTTAAAAATGCAGATTCTTTACCGGGAACTGCAGGAGGATCATCATCTATTGCGTCCCATGTAAGCGGATCGTCAGATGTAAATTCTTGATCCAAGAACCTTCCTGTAATGCGGAATTTGACTTTGCCTTTCCCGTTTTCTTTTACATAAGCAAGACCGATGGTGTCAATGTATGCGAACACCAATTGAAGGTCAATTTTGTAATCTAAATCTACTTCACCAGTAGTCATATTTACCGTAAGAACGAGGTTCTTAAAGTTGATATCGTAAAGAATATCCCAAGGACTTGATAACTTTACGGTTACTCTCGGATTGGCAATATTGACCAGATAATCAAGCATATCTCCTAAAGAGAGATCAGGGAAATGTACGGTAAGAATTTTGTCTTTTTGGGAAGGAGTCTTTGCATTGGGTTTATTGGTTAATGTTGCTGATAATTCAAGAGCCTTATAAGCAATAAGGAAGCCATAAGTAGTGCTGATAGTATTGAATTGATACGATGCTGCAACCTTAAAATCACCAATTTTAAATGTTCCGGTTAGGTTGCCTTCTCTAGTACCATCTTCGTTTTGTTGGAAGAAGGCACTGGCTTCCATGCTAAGGTTTATGCCATCGACAGGACTCATATCCCAATTTCCCTTAATAGCACCTGCAAGTGAATATGGGGTTTTCTTTGGCGCAGATCGTAATCCAAATGTAACAGCTACATCTTGAATTTTTAGGGAAGGCGGTTTATATGCAGAATCAATTTCTAGAAATTGAGTGACCATTTCAATGACATCAACCGATTCTCCTTCTGCCATTTGTCCTGCAAAGTCCCAGTCGCCATTTGTAGAACGCGTTGCAGATATACCTACTTGAATGCCAACAACAACAAGTCCTCCATAAATTATGACCACAGATTGAGGAGTATCGTCTAAACGACTCATATTATAGGTTACACTTGCTTTTTTAACTTCCAATACGTTTGGAATAATGACCCAAGTTGGAACCTCTTTACCTGTTTGTTGTGGTCGCACAGCTATGGTGAGATTTACCTGTTTAAGTTGTTTATTTGTAATGTCTGCCGCTATCAATAAATCGTCAAGACTAAAATATAGAGACTGTAAACCTGATGGTAATAAGTTTGATAGATTTGCAGACACTAAGGCAGTTAGGTCTCCTAGTGTTGGTAATGCCAGTGAATCAGAGGTAACAGTTAGTTCCCAAGGAGCTGAAGAATCAGATCTTGCCACTGCAACTTGTATTTCGGTGGTGCCTAATTCAAGTAAACCTCCAAATTTTCCATAGGGGCCAGAACTGGCTCCAAGTGGATTATCTATTGTCATAGCCATGAACACATATTTTATTACCAATTGGTTTTGGATAATAACCCATGATTCAGTGCTACCAAAACTTAAGAAGAATTGAGTTAGTGCATTTTTAGAAGGATTGTAAGTTAAAGTTAATTCATAGAGTTCAAAACTGGTCAGTTTACCTAATGCTGCAGGCAAAAGATCTGCTAATTGTTTGCCACCAATAAAACGAGTAAGATCAATCAAATTGGGTAATATACCAATACTGGCTATTGTAAAAATCCAATTACCCGCACTTGGGGGTAAAGTAATTTGAACCTTTGATGTTAATGTGTTTCCAATATCTATAGAACCAACAACTGTACCTATTGTGTTATATCCAGATCCACTAGAATCTTTACTAATGGTCATGTTAAAACCAAGGTCTTTTAATTCTAGTACGCCGGGAAGGATTTTCCATAATGATTGACCACTTTGAGCAGAATTTGTTCCCATTCCAATCCTAAATTTTTGAATGTCATTCAAGTCTGTATTTAATTCGAGTATAAATTGCTGTAACTCGAATACATTGAGAATTTTAATCTTTTCAGGCAAGTAGGATGCCAAATCAAGACTTATGAATGCACCTAAAAACCCTAATAAATTAGATAATGGCACAGTTTTTCCAGGAATAAGCATCACTAGCCATCCTCGCATAGTAGAAGGCATTTGTACTGCCAATGGGAGTATGTTTCCAGCAAGAGTAACATTAGCCATTACTCTTAGGTATACCTCTTTCGCTGGTGGGTAACTAATAGCTTCGAAACTGCCATAAGTCATATAGGTAGGATTGTTAAATTGTAACTTACTAATGATAGGTAAGGGTAAGCTAAAGCTATCGATAGAGGCTACAATCCCGAGTTCTTCTTTAGTGCTGTTCGCTACCATACGTCCTTGGGTTTGTATGGGTGAGGCTGTAGCCGATACTAATTGCATAATTGCGTCTGTGGGGAAACCACTTAGTATCATTTTAGCTCTTAAGTCAAGCTCAGGTTCTTCAATTACGTTTCCTTGGGCATCTTTTTTCTCTTGGCTATCAAGGATAAATTGAACAGGGTTTGCACTATTGTTAATCAGATTAATATTTTCAAAATAGGTCTGTGAATATAAATTGGGAAATGTAAGTGAGGGAGACCACCCTGTATCGACCGTAATAGTCATCAACAAAGTAAGTTTTGCATTGTCGATTCCAAAAATAGCCACGATTTCTGGAACTGCAACACGAAGAATGGGTTGAGTTGCGTAACCATTGGTTCCATTATCTACTGTTATTGTTTGAGTATCAGCGTCAGATGTGATCGAAATACCAGCGCCTTTAAGAGTGATTGTCTCGACCAACAAATTACTTTTTATTAAGGTAATGAGTTCAGTCCCAACTGCACCAATAGTATTTTTATCCAATACGAGCTCATCGGTTGGTGGTTGACTATGGGCATTGACAAGCCTTGTCAGTAATGCCTGTAAAATTGGGTCGAGGGTTGCAGTCACAAGTATCTGTTTCTAAATTTTAGTTTTAGGTAACCAAGTGTTTTGGGTTCCTGGAAAAATATGGTGTGGTCCACTGCCTATAAATTCATGTATCATTTTTGACTGCTTACGAGATTTACTTTCCAAAAGGGCATTTTCTTCTAAATTAGCTCTCTTTATAACCGCAGGACTTTCGCTTGGTTGTTGCATAATTTGCTTGAGTAATAGACTACTATTGGTTAATTTCCAAATCACACTTGCCCAGCAAGACCAATAACCAGTTGAGTCTACAAAATTTCTTAAGAAAGGAATTAAATGGGTGGTATCCATCCCCATCCTTTTTGCTTTCAGATGCGTTTCTATGGCATGAGTTGCTCTCATCCATGCTGCCGTTCGGTGTTCGACACGATGATCGTGTCTGGCATTGTATTCCGATAAGATATATTCTATATGATTCTTTTCAGCATTATAATATTTGGTGTTTAACTCAAAAAAATCAATTGTTGCTTGTGCTTCTGGTGTTGTAGCGGAAACAATAACTTTAGCTTGAGCTTGAGGACCTTCTACTATATTTCCGTCATCATCTAGTTTGGATATTGCAACCATTTTGAGTTCATAAATAAACGGTGAATCATCATCAATGGAGAAAGAATCATATTGATGAGGGAGAATCATTTTCTTGAGCAATTTCGGATCCTTACCTTTCATCGCTTGTGCTGTTGCAGCGCTAATAAGAAGGAGTTTAGGCCAGTCTTTAGACGCTATTTTTTCTTTTACTTCTTCACCAGTAAGTGAATTGATTACAAGCGAATGATCTGGCAGTGGTTCCTCTGATATAGAGCAGTAAGTGCCATGATGATCCATAAGTAAATCGTGAGCATTGAATGAAAATGCTTGTTTTAAAAGTTTAGATCGTTTAAGTGGTCTCATATATATAATTTAAGGAATATGGGTTGTAACTGTATTTGGAAAATAGAGGTTTTTGTTTACAGAAGTTGAGAAATAAGCTCCTACATTAACTCCACTGGGGGTTTTATATTCATTGAGAATGGTGACCCAAAGAGAATAAAAGCCTGCTGCTCTGGCTTGACTTTCTATTAAAGGCCAAACCAAGTCAAATTGTGCTTGCGTAGTTATGGTGTCTATGAACTTCCAAGCTGTGCATATTTTGAACCATGTTAGGGTTCTATTTACAACCCTACGATCGTAAGTGCTATCTAAATTACCTATATCGTTCAAGGCACATAGTTTAATCATTTCATTTGCTTTTACCTGATCACCAGGGCTAAAACTGGTATTGGCGTCTATGCCTACTTTAACATCAGCAGTGACAGAAGGGGCAAATAATCCTGAACCTTGATAAAACTTACCAACTACTGTGCGAGTTGAAATATCGAAACTGACAACTTCATTTCTAGGGTTTACTGCATCGATGGTGGTTACTACAGTCCAAGTCCCTGATTTATCATAGTATAGAACATTTGACAGTAATTGATATGAATATGAATTTCTATCAGGCCATACATAGTGATTGTTCATGATTTCGTCTCTGTATTGTTGCTCAGAGTAGGGGCCAACACCTCCTAACCATCCTAAAACTGTAGCTCTATCGGGTTTATCTTTCTTATAAGTATTATTACACGGTCCACAAGACATTAGAAAATTTGACCATTCACATGAAAATGTGGGGTATTGTGACTTTGGAACCATGTGTTCAACTTCAACCAATCCTGGTAGTGGGATTTCACAATAGGAACAAAAATCTCCTAATCTGCTAGTTAATGGCACAGAAGCTTGTTTGTAAATATTATTTACTTGGTTTTGGATGACAGATGAAGCGGTGTTCATTTCTTTTGTGGATACTGGAGGATTTAAAACAGGATATGCTATTCCTCTCACTTGGGCTAACCATAAATCTAAACAATCAGATAGTTTAGGAGATTTAGTGCTGTATATTTTTTGCATGATTGGTCCATTATCTCCTGAAAAAGTGAGATTAGTGGGTGGGGTATAATCTGGATTAGATGCTCCTTTGTTGACTGGTCTCATGGTACTTTACTTTTGTTAGTGTTAGGAAAATATAGTGGTTGGTCAGAATCTTTAACAAATAAGGTGGATAGCTTAATCGATTTATCCCAATTGGCAACATAGGTATCCAGAATAGTTACCCAAACGGAATAAAACCCAGTTGATTGAGCATGACTAAGAATCAATGGCCACATTAAATCAAACTCAGCTTGTGTTGTCACATTTTCTAACAGCCCTGCAGCCATAGTAATAGTGAACCAAGCCATTGTTCTGTTAATTAATCTTCGATCGTATGTTAAAAAAGAGTTTCCTGGAATATTGAGGCCACACAGCTTTATCATTTGTGTCCCATAGCTATTTGCACTTTTTGAAGTTGAAATACGAACTTGAACATCAACATACGTTATTGAAGTTCCAGAATAAATTGCTGCTCTCACTGTTCGGTCTGGAATACTCATTGAAACAACGTGATTTCTAAAATCGGCAGCATCCCAAGTATTTTTTTGTTCCCAACCACCTCCAGATACTTTATTGAACCAAAGTTCACAAGGAAGATCTTGATAACTTGACGCATCAATATCCGGCCATACATAGTTTTTTGTTCTTATTTCGGTCTGATATTCTGCTTCAGTTGGGTTTGCTTTTCCTATCCAAGTCTTAACGGTACTCCTGGTTGGGGATTTCCATTTTTGAGTATTACAAGGTCCACAGGACATTAAAAAATTATACCAATCTGTAGAGAAGGTAGGATAATTACTTTTTGGAACAACATGCTCTACTTCAACCAGCCCAGGGAGTGGAATTTCACAATATGAACAGAAATTGCCTAAGTGTTGAGTTAGAGGCACACTAGCTTGTTTGTAAATTTTGTCAATGCGTAATTCAATAGCTTTAAGTGCCTTTTTTTTAGATGTAGTAGATACGGTTTTTTTTGTCGGGTATGCAACCTTTTTTACACTGGCCAACCAATAGTCAAGACATTTAGATAAGGTAGGATTACTTGTTCCAAAAATGCGCTTCATTGGTCTAATATTGTCCCCTCCAAATTGAATATTTGTAGGTTGGGTGTATTTGGGGTTTGATGCGCCTTTATTTATTGGTCTCATTTATTCGCTATCTATTATTGTCCTGATAAGATTGGTACTTGTTCATCCTCTTCTTTTTCTTCATCCTCTTCGCCAGCATAAGCTGCATACCATCCTAATGCAGTTCGACTATCATTTCCTGGATTTCCAAATACATACATATCAATCTGCCCAGGTGGGAAATGGTAGCCTAAAAGGCTAAGAGAAATGCTTCGCCATTTTAAAACATAATTCATAGTTGCTGCAGCACCTGTTGATGGATTCGCAGGTGTTTCTGTAGCGGTCATTTCTATACTTTTAAAAACTAGTTTTAGGATTCCTTCAATTGGAATTTCGGTACTTGAACTTTTTGAGCCAGGCATCTTAAGTCCCGTATAAACATTATAAAGCTCTGCATCTGGAGCCCAACCTGCAAGGATATTAACCTTAAAACCGACATCACTTGTTAAAGCGCCCAAGGTTCCTAAATCCAGTTTGAAAATAAATCCATACCACGATTCATTTAGGTTTCCTTGATTCAAAGGAGTTGTAAGTGACATATAGCCTTTATCCCCCGGGTTTGTGTCTTTTGTTCCCACCTGAAATCCAACCAAATTGAGTGGGAAATGCATATATAAGCTATTGGGTCTGGCAATACTCCCAGGCATATCAAGGACTAATTGACTTGAATCGAATTTGAAAGTTTGAGCATCAGGAGTTTCCTGAGGGAATTCCATTGAAATGCTCAGGTTACTGAATTTTAAATAGCCATCATTTGTGGTACCTCCATCTTCCCATGTACCAAAGCTGAAAATGTCAAACCCTTCCAATGCATTAAATCTCATCTTACCTGAGAATACAAACTGTGTATGAATTATTGCTCCAGGATCGAGTCCGTCAGGTGGAATTATGGTATTGAATTCGGCATGTAATATTTCTACTTGTGATAGGACTTCACTGCCTACTCCAAAAATGTTATCGCTATTGAGAACAAAAACATACGAATCTTGTCCATCATGTTTTTGATACACGCCATTAAGTATAAGGTTGTTGCCGTGGCTTGAGCTTGTTAATGAAGCAATATCACCAAATAGTTCGGAGACATACAGTTCAATTTTGCTTGAGAAATTGGTAATTGCTGAGTTATCGAACAATACCTTTAATGTAAGCACTTTAAATTGGTATAGATCTCCATTTTCAACCAAGTCTTTTAAGTCTTCGTAATAGATCAATCCAAATAGAGAAGTATCACGTAAAGACAAAACGCCACTATCATTCTCAACAGGAGTGATATTTATCCCTAGGTGATGCGCATTAAAATTTGCCGGGTTTATTCCAGCTGCCAATCCCTGCAATTGAGCAGGTAAAGAGTCAAGGGGTACTTCTGCATTAAGAACTAACATACCATTCCAATGCTCACTAGTAACCTTGTTTACAAAATTTTCGAAATCTACTTCTGTTTCTGCAAGTGTTTTGGCGTTTTGAATAATATTTCTCAACTCGTTTTGTACACCGCTTGGATCACTTCCTTCTCCTCCTGCAGCTTCTGGCCAGGACCATGTGCTTGTATCTTCAACCAAGTCAACCATTGGTTTTGCGGCATACTTGAATACAATAATTGTATTGTTGTTATTCCAATTAAATGGTGAAAAATCAAAAGTCCATCCATCTGTTACTACCTTACCAAATTCAGTGAGCACATCAGCATAAGTACTCCAGGCTATAGGAGGATGAGCAGCGCTTAAAGCCAAAGTTA
>JBLHRE010000009.1:0-26309 GCA_047625765.1 Flavobacteriales bacterium | reverse complement strand
ACATCATTTGGAAATTCGTCATAAGACATATAAACACGTTTAGCATTACCCAAACAAGGCTGGTTGGTAAATGTTAGTGTATCGCCAATATGTATTACAGCACCTTTTTCTACTTCACCAATCCTTAGTTTTGGACCTTGTAAATCTGCTAATATTGCAACGTGAGCATTAATTTCTTGGTTCAATTCTCGGACAGTTGCAACAATTTCTGCTGCTTCTTCGTGCGAAGAGTGCGAAAAATTAATTCGACAAACGTTAACTCCTGCATAAAACATCTCCTTTAGAATATTTTTATCTGCAGATGCTGGGCCAATTGTGGCTACTATTTTTGTTTTATTCATAATCATCTTTTAGATGTAACAATTTTTCTTTGGAACGAACGGATTCTACATCCAACTCATAGGCAGCTACAACACCTGAAACTTTGGTTAATGTACTTAGAAATATATTCTTTTCTGGTATATTAATATCACCATAAATTAACAGAAAAAAATCGGCCTGACGGTGCTCTGAAATCAATAGTGGACGAGAATCAAATGACTCCTGTTGGAACAATCCACTAAAACTATTATTTACTTGCTTGGGAAACTCCCAAGACTTATTGCTAAGCAAACTATAATGCAAGCCCTCCCTTTCGTGAATACTATCGTAAATACAAAAAGAAAACGCCTGTTTGCCCTTGTTTAGTACTTCATTTACATCATTCCTTCTTTGCATAAAATGCAAATCAGCCTGCTTATTCAAATTATAACATAATCTGTAATCAGGTAAGGAACTGCAAATTGCAATTAAAGTAAAGTTATAGTCTTGCTCAAAATCAAGCAACATCATTTTTGCCATGCTTCGGCTAATGTACAAACTATAAAAAATGGAATATTAAACTAAGTTTAAATTTTCGCAAACTGCTTTGGATGCAGATTCCTCTGCCATCTTTTTAGACCGACCAATGCCTCCTCCAATACTCTCGTTATTGATAAATATCTCGACATTATAGGTAAGATTGTGCTGTTCGCCAATGGTCTCTATAACTCTGAAGTTAATAACGATTTTAGATTTTTGGGACCATTCTATCAAGCGGCTTTTATAACTTGCTACTTGCTCTTCAATCTCTGGTAAAACCAAAAATTGGGCAATCATCTTTTCTAAGATGAACATTCTTGAATATTCGAATCCTTTATCTAGATAAATTGCGCCCACTATAGCTTCTAAAGCATCGCCATAAAGCGATTTACTTCTGCTATTCTCCTGTAAATTAGACTCCAAAAAGCTATGGACTCCAAGTTTAATGGCTAGTTTATTTAGCTGCGTTCTACTAACAATTTTAGAACGCATTGAAGTTAAAAAACCTTCATCACGTTTCGGGAATTCCACAAACAGAAAGCCAGCAACTATAGAACCTAAAACAGCGTCACCTAAAAACTCTAAGCGTTCGTTGTTAATGCTGTCGCCAGAAGCATCCGTAATCTGCATTGAACTGTGTGCAAAAGCCTTTTTATAAACAGCAAGATTGTTTGGCCTAAAGCCAAGCATATTTTCAAGAGACACAGAAAAGCCTAGCTCTTCTTTAGAAAGATGAGCCCTTTTCAAAAATCCTAAAAATCGCATGAATTTTAAGAATGCTTTTTGAATAAAACAGAAGCATTATGACCTCCAAAACCAAATGTGTTACTCAAAGCTGCATTAACCACCCTTTTTTGAGGTTTATGAAAAGTCAAATTCAGATTATTATCAATTTCTGGATCGTCTGTTTCGTGATTAATCGTGGGAGGAATCATATCGTGTTTAATTGCCAAAATACAGGCGATAGACTCAATTGCTCCGGCTGCCCCCAACAAGTGGCCTGTCATTGATTTTGTTGAACTTACACTCAATTTGTACGCATGGTCACCAAAAACTTTTTTGATAGCTTTTGTTTCAGCAATATCTCCTAAAGGAGTAGAAGTACCGTGAACGTTAACATAATCAACTTCTTCCGGTTTCATTTCAGCATCATCTAAAGCATTCCTCATTACGTTTAATGCCCCCAATCCTTCAGGATGAGGAGCCGTAATATGGTGTGCATCGGCAGACATTCCTCCACCTACAATTTCAGCATAAATTTCAGCTCCACGAGCAATGGCGTGATGGTATTCTTCTAATATAAGAGCACCTGCCCCTTCTCCTAAAACAAAACCATCTCGATCTTTATCGAATGGTCTAGATGCTTTAGTTGGGTCGTCATTCCTTGTAGATAAAGCATGCATGGCATTAAAGCCACCGATTCCTGCTTGATTTACAGCTGCTTCAGATCCGCCAGAAATAATGATATCAGCTTTACCTAATCGGATATAGTTGAACCCATCAATTAAGGCATTGGTCGAAGATGCACAAGCAGAAACCGTGGTAAAATTAGGCCCACGGAAATTGTACTTTATAGAAATATGTCCAGAAGCAATATCTGCAATCATCTTTGGAATAAAGAAAGGGTTGAACTTTGGTGTTCCATCCCCTGTTGCAAAATTGGTTGCTTCATCAAGAAAAGTCTTAATCCCTCCGATACCGGAGCCCCAAATGACTCCGGCACGGTCGGGATTGATTTTCTCAAGATCCAAACCAGAATCTTGCATGGCTTCTTCACATGCCACCAAGGCATACTGAGCATACAAGTCTAATTTGCGTGCTTCTTTTCGATCAATATGATCAAGCACGTTAAACCCTTTTACTTCACAAGCGAAACGAGTTTTAAATTTAGATGCATCAAAGTGCGTGATTTCAGCGGCACCACTAACGCCATTCATAAGGCCATCCCAGTACTCTTGTACTGTATTACCAATAGGGGTAAGTGCGCCTAAACCTGTTACTACAACTCGTTTCAACTCCATAAAGAGATGGATTTATTTTGCGTTTTCAATATAAGAAACTGCGCTACCAACTGTAGCAATATTCTCAGCTTGGTCGTCTGGAATTTGAATGTCAAATTCTTTTTCGAATTCCATGATTAATTCTACTGTATCTAATGAATCTGCTCCCAAATCATTGGTGAAGCTTGCTTCATTAGTTACTTCATTTTCGTCAACTCCTAATTTGTCAACAATGATGGCTTTTACTCTAGATGCGATGTCAGACATGACTTTTATCGTTTTCGTTTATAACTCTGCAAAGAAAAAAATTTATCGAAATATAGACAACAATTTTTTCAGTGGCAATATTTCTATGAAATATTATTTTTATAAGGCACTTAACCCATTTATTCATAGGAGAATAGTACTTTAGCCGATATTAAGATTGTCTAATTTTTGCAATGAAACGTATTGCCATTTTCGCTTCAGGTTCCGGTTCAAACACCGAAGTTATCTGTAAACACTTCCAAGATTCTCAAAATATTGAGGTTGGATTAGTATTAAGCAACAAGCCAAACTCTAAGGTTATTGATCGCACTAAACGATTATTAATACCCAGTTTTGTCTTCAATTCTGAACAATTGATTGACGGAACGGTGTTAAATAAATTGAAACAGCAGCGCATCGATTTTATTGTCTTGGCTGGATTCCTAAAACGTATCCCTTCTGACATCATTGATGCTTTTGAAGATCGTATTATCAACATTCATCCTGCCCTTTTGCCAGATTATGGCGGAGAAGGCATGTATGGAATGAATGTACACAATGCGGTTCACGAAAATGAAGAAGAGGAAACGGGAATCACAATTCATTATGTAAATAATGAATATGATGAGGGAGATATCATTTTCCAAGAATCTATTGAACTTGCTCCAGAGGACGAACCTTTAGATATTTGTGGGATGATTCAGGAGTTAGAACATAGACATTACCCTGGAATTATCGAATCCCTTATGATGGAGTTGGACTAATCTATGCTTATAAAACTATACACCGATGGCTCTGCCAAAGGAAATCCGGGCCCAGGCGGCTACGGAATAGTCTTAGAGTCTGGTCAGCACCGTAAAGAGCTCTCGCAAGGGTATCAATTAACCACCAATAACAGAATGGAGCTTTTGGCTGTTATTATTGGCTTAGAAGCCCTTAAAGCCTCGAGCCAAAATGTTTTAGTGGTCTCTGACTCTAAATACGTGATAGACTCTGTTGATAAAAAATGGGTTTTTGGCTGGGAGAAGAAAAGTTTTAAAGGGAAGAAAAACCCAGATCTCTGGCAGCGTTTTTTGAAAATATACCGCCTACATCAGGTTAAATTTCAATGGGTAAAAGGTCATAACAACCATCCACAAAACGAACGATGCGATGTCCTTGCGGTAAATGCAGCAGAAAGCAATGACCAATTAAAAGATGTTGGCTACGAAAACTCTTTAATATAGTTTGATTTCTTAGCTTTATAACAGAATTCCAAAGCTATGCGTATCGCTATTTTGGGAGCAACTGGACTTGTTGGCTCTTTTATTTCAAAACAACTTTCTAAGGACTTTGATAAAGCAACTATTATTGCTTGTTCGAGAACCAAAAGGAAAGGCCATTTCTTATTTGATCCTTTTAGTGATAATTGGTCCGTTTTAGGAGAACTGGACATCCTTATCAATTGTGTTGGGATTATCAATGAGACCAAAACAGCCTCCTTTGAAAAGGCTCATGTTGATTTAGCAAGACTTATTTGTATAAACAGAGGAAGTATCGGGCAACCTAGAATTATTCAAATATCGGCTATTGGCGCAGCTTTAAATTCTCCATTTCTCTATTTCGAAAGCAAAGGAAGAGCCGATGAATTGCTTCTGCAAGAAGCGAATACTTTTATTGTTAAACCTTCGGTAATCTGCAGTCCAAACTCTGCTATGGTGAAACAGTTACGAAATACCCGTGTGCTATGTCTTTTCTTTCTAAACACACTCCCTTTTCCTAAATCAAACTTCCACATTCAACTACAACCTGTGTTGCAAAATGATTTGGCAGAATTGGTGTCTGAGCTTTGCCTTGTAGATTTTGCACCTAAAGTGATAGAGGCTGTTGGTAAGGATGTAATAACAGTAAGAAAGTTATTTAAGCTACTCAACCGATTCTTACTACTTATACCTGTTCCAAAAAAGGCTTTTGATAAATTCTTTTATTTCGTTTCCCCTTTATTGAAGCTTTTTATTTCAAAAACGCAATACCAATTATTATCTAACAATAATATTGGCGACCCAAGTAAAATGGAAGAGCTTTTAGGTAGGCCAGTAAATGGCAGTCTTGATTACTGGCGAAGAGAGTTTAAGGCTTAAAGGAGTCTCGTTCTATTCTGCATTAGCAATTTGTCAGTTAAAACTTAGTTGCAACTAGCGTACAGATCCTATCCCGATAGCTATCGGGACAGGATCTATCCTTTGAAATTCGCAAATGGCAATAAAAACATTTAGGTGCTATTACTAGATAAAGTGCCACATTCTGACTCCTCTCAATGTGCCAATTTCCTCTCTTGGACAGCGTCTTTGTTCCAAACTAGTTTCTAAATTTTTAAGCATGTAACAGCCAAATCCGTTAATTAATAGGTCCTGAAATAAATTCAGGATGACCGAGGTAGGTGATTTAACCTATAGCTAGAAAAAAGGGCCGAATGTTTCCATTCGGCCCTTTTGCAATGTTACATCCATTTAAGATTTTATTTTCCGCATCTTCCGATTATAGCTCCTAATGCGCAATTTCTCTGTAATGATATACATTACAGGAACCATCACTAGGGTTAGGAAAGTGGCAAAGGTCAATCCAAAAATTACGGTCCAAGCCATTGGCCCCCAAAACGAGGCATTGTCTCCTCCAAAATAAATATTAGGGCTGAAGGAAGCTATCAAGCCGCCAAAATCGATATTCATGCCTGTGGCCATAGGCAACAAACCAAGAATGGTTGTAATAGCCGTTAACAACACAGGACGCAAACGCGTTTTACCGCCTTCTATTACTGCATTTACAATTTCGTAGGCGGGTAAAATCTGCTCTTCTGCTAAGCCAAGCTCTCCTCTTTTTCTCAGCTTAATCAATTCGATATAGTCAATCAACACAATGGCATTGTTTACCACAATACCTGCCAGCGAAACAATACCAATTCCGGTCATAATAATTACAAAGTCCATCTTAAAAATGGTTAAACCTAAGAACACTCCAATGGTACTAAAGACTACCGAAGCAATAATAATTAGGGGCTTGACAATGGAATTGAACTGCGTTACCAAAATTAATGCGATTAAAGCAATAGCCATAATCAAGGCTGTCATCAAGAAATTCATGGTTTTTTCCTGCTCTTCTTGCTCTCCTGTAAATTTGTAAGTGTAGGATTCTGGCACATTAAAATCGGCCATCAACTCTTTCAATTTTACATTGATTTCGTTGGCATTGTATCCTTCTATTACATTAGAGAAAAGGGTGATAACACGATCCAGGTCCTTTCTTTTGATAGAGCCATAAGAACTAGAATAAGTGTAAGTAGAGACAGCCGAAATTGGCACTTGCGCAATCTTACCATTGCTAGGATCTCTAAAGGTGATTTTCTGGTTCATCAAGGCAGAGATACTATTTCTGTACGATTTATCTAAGCGCAACTGCACAGGATAATCGTCCTCTCCATCTTTAAATGTCGAAATCTCTTTTCCAAACAATGCGGTACGAATAGTCCCTGCAATTTGCATAGTAGAAAGACCCAATCTTCTCGCTTTGGTACGGTCGATGTCCAGTGTCAATTCTGGCTTACCCAACTCCATGTCCATTTTCAAACCTTCGATGCCTTCGATACCCGATTCTGCTACGCGTAACTGAATCTGTTCTGATAGACCTAAAAGCATTTGCAGGTTTTCTCCTGCAATTTCCAAGTTGATCGGTTTACCCACTGGCGGCCCTTCGTTGTTTTTTTCTGCCGAAATTTTAACACCCGGAATATTCCCTAAGTCCCTACTTATTTTCGCCAAAACTGCAGAAGTACTTGCGCCACCTCTGTGCTCGTATTCTACAAAACTAATTTGAATTCGAGCCTTGTTAGGTGTATCTCCCATGCTTGGACCTTCACTAGGATCAGATGTTCCAGCACCAACATTAGAAACCACAGATTTTACAATTGCTGCATCTTCTTCCAATATATTTTCTAATCTCTTCTCAATAATTTGGGTCAAAGAGTCGGTATACAGAATATCTGACCCTACAGGAGATTCCACAAAAATATTGACATACTTGGGCTCGTTTACCGGGAAAAATTCTACCGTTGGTTTGCTCATTCCAAAGATGATGAAAGAGGCAATTAACAGAATCAACATTCCTATCACATAATAAACAGGTCTAAACCCTTTCATTACGCTTTTTAAAACTTTCAAGTATCCGTTTTCTAATTTCACCAAGGTTACACTTTGGAAATATTTGGCTCCTGGTTTAAACAAGAACACATTCATTAGTGTTAAAAAGAAAACGATAATCATGACATTACCTAAGGAAACCCAAGTAATTGCATGGAAAACTGCAGCCAATACAGCAAAGATGATTAGCATCATTAACAACTTTCGTTTGTCCATTTTCTTTTCTGATTGCGGTTTTAAGAAAGTAAGCGCCACCACTGGATTGATAACCAAAGCTACCACAAGAGAAGAAGTCAATACAATGATCAAGGTCATAGGGATGTACTTCATAAACTCGCCCATCAAATCGTTCCAGAATAACAATGGAAAGAATGCCGCCAAGGTTGTAGCGGTAGATGCAATAATAGGTACTGCAACTTCACCAACCCCTTGCTTACAGGCTTCCATTACCGTAAGACCCTCTTCTTCGTAGAGTCGGTAAATATTTTCGATAACCACAATTCCGTTATCCACCAACATCCCCAGTGCCAAAATCAATCCAAACAACACTACCATGTTAATGGAAACTCCCATGGCACTTAAGACCAAAAAGGATAGGAACATAGACATTGGAATGGCCAGTCCTACGAACAATGCATTTCTTAATCCTAAGAAGAAAAGCAAAACAACTACTACCAAAATCACCCCAGAAATAATCGAGTTTTCTAGGTTTTTTACCTGTGCTCTTGTCTGTTCAGACTGATCGTTTGTAATGGTTATTTTAAGATTTTGTGGTAAGGTATTTAGTTTTGCCTCAGCCAATATCACATTGATTTGATCTGTTGCTTCCAATAAGTTTTCTCCCGATTTTTTGATCACATCTAGCGATACTACAGGAAAACCATCCAAACGTGCATAAGAGTTGGCATCCTTGTATCCATCTACCACTGCTGCGATATCGCGCAGGTATACAATATTGCCTTTTTCATGCTTCACAATAATGTCTTGCATGTCTTCGGCTTCGTCAAACTCGCCTTTTATTCGGATAGATCGTCTAGAACCCTCCATAGTAACTTCACCACCTGCCATGGATAGGTTTTCGTTGGCAACAGCAGACTCTATGTCTCTAAAACTAATCTGACTCTGTTCCATCTTGAACAAATCCACATTGATTTTTACTTCTTTCTCTAAAGTCCCTTTCAGCTCTACTTTGTTGATTTGTGAAATGGTTTCAATTTTATCTTGAAGCATCTCTGCATATCCCTTCAAATTGTCAATACTAAAATCTCCCGAAAGGTTGATGTTTAGAATTGGCATGGCCGAGAAATCGATTTCAGAAACATTAGGGTCTGTGGGCAAGTCAGTCGGTAAGTCACCCTTGGCTTTATCAACTGCATCCTTAACTTCTTGCAATACTTCAGAAACTTCAACATCGGTATTAAATTCTACAATTACTGCCGAATAGTCTTGAATAGAGGTTGATTTCAGGTTCTTAATCCCCTTGATTGATTGAATTTCTTGCTCTAAGGGACGCGTTACCAAGTTTTCGATATCTTCTGGCGAGTTACCAGGGTAAGGAGTACTTACATAGATTGTTGGAATCTTAATTTCCGGGAACAATTCTTTGGGCATTTGCATGTAACTGCTCAATCCCAAAAACAGAATCATAAACAATAAGATAAACACACTTGTGCTATTTGCAAGCGCAAGGTTGGTCAGCTTAAAGTTCTTTTTTGTTGGTTTTTCCATCGTTATTCTTCTTTAAGCTATTATTTAGAAAGGCGAATCTCAGAACCTTTTGTCAATAGGTTATATCCTTTGGTTACTACAACATCACCTTCTACCAAACCAGAAGCAATCATACTTTGATTTTGATCGTTGGTTCTACTCACTTTTACATACACCTTGTTTGCCAGCAATGCTTTACCCGATTTTTTAGCTGTAAACACAAAGTCGCCTTCTGCATCTTGCTGTATGGCATTTGAAGGGACAACTAGTGCCGTTTTAGTTTCAAAATCACTCACTTTTAACTTCGCCAAAGCATTTGGTTTCAAACCTTGAATTGTGGTAGAAATTCCCACTTCAATTTCGAATGATCGGTTTTGTGGATTGATCACATTTCCAATTCTTCGAATGCTGCTACCATTGGTAACATCCAAATCAGGAAAGTTTACTTCTACATGATCTCCCTTTTTCAAACTCTTGCTGTAACGTTCCGAAACATCAGCTACAACAGACAATGAAGACATATTTACGATATGTGCAAAAGGCTGCATTGCCGTAGCCATTTCACCAATCTTAAGATTTACCTTGTCTACAATCCCAGAAATAGGCGCTTTAATAATGGTCATATCCAACTGCGCTTTTGCAGCCTGCATAACACTTTCGGCAGCAACGAATCTCGACCTTGCTTCCATGTATTGTATTTCTGAACCAATTTTGTTTTGCAACCACAAGCGCTCGGTTCTTTCGAATATGGTTTTAGACAATTCGAAATTGGATTCTGCTTGCTTCATTTGGCTTTCTGCAATACTTCCGTTTAGTCTCGCCAAAACAGTTCCTGCATTTACATATTGACCTTCAGAAACTAGAATTCCCTTTACTCTACCTCCTTGTCCTTCGGCCGTAACGTAAGCTTCTTTTTTAGGCTCAACTACACCATCTACACTAAAGTGATGCTCGAAAGAAGTAGGCTTTACTGTTTCCACGGCAACGATTACCGTTTCTGTCATCACCGGTTTTTTCACAAGCTCAGAAGTATTTGCATCCGATGTTTGTTCTGGGCTACATGCAACTAGAAAAATTGCCAAGCTGTATATCATTGATTTTTTCATGGTATCTCGGTATTAAGGCTTTATTTTAAAATTGTAAGTTCAAATTGGTTCTTGGCTTGAACCATTTCAAGCAATGACGTTAAATAGGATGCTTGTGTTTGGCTATACTGTTGCACTACAGTAATTAGTTCTGTACTCGAAATCAATCCTTCTTTGTGTTTGATGATTGCTGTCTCTTTTACACGTTCTATAACAGCCATCAATTGTTGTGTACTTAAAAACAGATCTAACTTTAACAGATAAGTATTCTTTGCTGATTCTTGTTGCATTTGCAAAGATTGATGCGCTAGTTCGAAATTGTTTTTAGATTTTTCATATTCAACTTTTGCTGCCTGAATATTGAAATATTTCAAACCACTATTAAAAATTGGCAATTTCAGGTTTACCCCAAACAAGGTGCTCCCAAACCAATCCTGATCCGAAGAAAAGAAATCAAAATCGTTTGCAAAAGCGTTTTGTTGATGCGAAAGAAACATGTTAACGGAAGGCAAAAAAGTAGATTGTTCTTTGCGCACATTTAGCATTTGCAAATCCATTTGTCCTTCTGCTAATTGATACTGGGTAGATCCTTCAACAGAAAGTTCTTTGCTTAGTAATTGTTCGCTAGTTTGCCCAGACATAACATCTTCTAAAGTTTCGGTTAGTTCCAATTTGGTGTCGTATGAAACCCCCATGGAAAGCTTTAGCATTTTACGTGAAATATCTTTTTGCAGTTGGGCATTTTTCCAGAGGCTATTGAATTTTGCTGCTTGCAAAACCATTTGATCCTTGTCAAATTCTTCTATCATTCCTTCTTCCCAGCGTCTTGTCAACTCAAAGGCCAAGTCTTTAAAACTGTGGTATAAGGCTTCTTGGTTTTTAGCAAAGGCATCGGTAACTAATACAGCGTTATATAATTCCGAAATAGTAGCTTTTAGTTCTGCTTTAGAAGTTTTCTGAATATTCTGCGCCAACTTATAATACGTCTTAGCCGCTTTCAAGCCAACAAAGAAACTTCCGTCAAAAAGCAATTGAGATGCCGTAATATCTGCAGACATGTTTTGCTCCGTTCCAAAAGTAATAGGAACAAAAGTCCCAGGTTCTCCCCCTGCAAACTCACCCGGCAACAATTGCACAGGTTGCTTTATGAAATTCTGGTATCCCGCACTGGCATACACTTGGGGCAAACCGCTTGCTGTTAATTGTTTTATCTGCAAACTAGCAGCACGCAAATCCTGATCGGCATTTTTTGCCTGAACAGAATGCTTTAAGGCATACGCTTGCGCATCTTCCAAACTTAGCTTTAAAGTCTCCTGACCGAAAGCCAAAATGGGGATGAATGCAACAATTAAAAATGCTTTTTTCATTTATTTATGATTTAATTCTTGTCTTTAAATAGTCGTAACCCTTATCGTTTACCAAGCCATGCATGTGGTATAAAAGGTACTCGTGCATCACTTCTTCCGTATTGTATTTATCTATAGGGAAGACGGAAGTATCGGTAATGCTTTCTATTGTTTGCAAATGAATCATTGCAATCAATTCAGCATTTAATTCCTTTCTAAACAAGCCATCTTTCTTTCCTTTCTCCAGATTACGCACTACACTTTTTAAAATATAATCTCTTCTCCAGCCTTTTACCAAGGCCCAAGAGTCTGGGTAAAATTTCTGCATTTCGTATAAGAAGGTAGGATTCTGAGATTTCCCTAATTCCGTCATAAATTCGTCCATTCTCAACAACTCATCTATCGCATTTTCAGACTGATCAGAAATTTCGTCTAATGCTCCGCTAATTTGTGTGAAATGAAACTTGAGCACCTTTTGCAATAAATCTTCCTTATTGCTCACGTGCTTGTACACGGTTTTTTTGGATACCCCAATATGTCTAGCAATATCATCCATCGTATTGCTTTTTAAGCCATACTGTAGAAATAAGCTCTGCCCTCCTCTTATTATTTTCTCTAATTCTTCGTCCATAATTAAAGCAAATATAAAAATTAATACACACAGGAAACGTTTTTTATGTTTTTTGTTTCTTTGGTTTATTCCGGGTAGATTTTTATTCTGAGATACAATCGTATAATATATTGCCGAAGCCCGAGAATTATCGTTTTTTTGCAACTCAAATTCTTGGATATGAAACGAACGGAAATTGCTGGCTTATTAAAAGCTGAAGCTAAAGATCAAGAGGTATTGGTTAAAGGTTGGGTACGTACTTTTAGAAGCAATCGATTTATTGCTTTAAATGACGGATCTACTATAAATAATATTCAAGCAGTAGTTGATTTCGAATCGATGGACGAAAGTTTATTGAAACGTATTACTACAGGAGCCTGCCTTTCTATTACAGGGAAATTGATTGCTTCTCAAGGAAAAGGGCAATCAGTAGAGATTGCCGTAAGCAATGTTGAAATCTTAGGGGATGCAAATCCTGAAGAATTTCCATTACAACCCAAAAAACACTCTTTAGAATTTTTAAGAGAAAACGCGCATTTACGTCCCCGAACCAGCACTTTTAGTGCTATTTTAAGAGTACGACATGCTTTGTCATTTGCGATCCATAAATACTTCAACGATAAAGGCTACTACTATATAAACACTCCTATTATTACCGGATCTGATGCAGAAGGAGCTGGTGAAATGTTTAGAGTAACTACTCTAGATTTATTAAATCCTCCTAAAACGGAAGATGGAGCTATAGACACATCAAAAGATTTCTTTGGAAAAGAAACCAACTTAACGGTATCTGGACAATTGGAAGCTGAACTTGCAGCTATGGCCTTGGGTAAGGTTTACACCTTTGGGCCAACCTTTAGGGCCGAAAACTCGAACACATCGCGTCATTTAGCAGAATTTTGGATGATTGAACCAGAGGTTGCATTCAACGATCTGGATGACAACATGGATTTGGCCGAAGACTTTATGCAGTACGTAATTTCGTACGCTAAGGAAAACTGCCCAGACGATTTGCAATTTTTAGCTGATAGATTGGCGCAAGAAGAAAAAGGCAAGCCAGAAAAAGACAGAAGCCCGATGGGCTTGTTAGAGAAATTGGATTTTGTTTCTAAAAACAACTTTAAACGTGTTTCATATACCGAAGCTATTGACATTTTACGCAATTCTAAGCCAAACAAAAAGAAGAAATTCAAATATCCTATCAACGAATGGGGTGTTGACTTACAAAGTGAGCACGAACGTTTCTTAGTAGAAAAACACTTTGAATGCCCCGTTATATTATTCGATTACCCTGCTGACATCAAAGCCTTCTACATGCGTCAGAATGATGATGGTAAAACGGTAAGAGCCATGGATATCTTGTTCCCTGGAATTGGTGAAATCGTAGGTGGATCGCAACGTGAAGAGCGTTTAGATATACTGAAACAAAAAATTGCCGATTTCAATATTCCAGCAGAGGAAATGTCGTGGTATGTTGATACTAGAAAATTTGGAACCGCTCCACATGCCGGTTTTGGATTAGGTTTTGAAAGATTGGTAATGTTTGTAACAGGAATGGGTAATGTAAGAGATGTAATCCCTTTTCCAAGAACACCAATGAACGCGGCTTTTTAATACCTTAGACACAAATATCTATTATGCAAAGACTATCGCTATCCCAAAAGTTACAACAGAAACTTTCTCCTCAACAAATCAAGTTGATGAAATTGATTCAGTTGCCAACTATTGCCTTGGAAGCGAGAATCAAAGAAGAAATGGAAGACAACCCAGCTCTGGATGAGGGGCTGGAAGAATTGGAAGATGATTTCGACAACAATACCGATACAGAAGAAAGAGAAATCATTGAAACGGATATTAATGTTGATGAATATTTAAGTGACGATGAGGTTCCTTCGTACAAGCTTAGCGCCAACAATTACAGCGCAGATGACGAAGAAAAAACGACTCCTATAGCAGTAGGCACAAGCTTTACCGATTTGCTTTACAAGCAGCTGAATATGCACATGCTGGGCGAGGAAAAAAGCCAATTGGCCATTTACCTTGTGGGGAATATTGACGATGATGGATACTTAAGAAGAGATATTTCTTCTATTGTGGATGATTTAGCTTTCTCTCAAGGTATTATATCTACCGAAGCGGATTTACTAGAAGCATTAAAGGTGATTCAAAAATTAGATCCAGTGGGTGTTGGCGCAAGAGACCTTAAGGAGTGCTTGCTATTACAATTAGAGCGCAAAGATGGGAATCGTGCTACACGACTGGCTATTCGTATTTTAAACGAAGGTTTCGATCCTTTTATCAAAAAGCATTATTCAAAATTATTACAGCAATTTGATATTGATGAAGAGCGACTGAAAGAGGCCATTCATGAAATAAGCCGATTGAATCCTAAACCTGGAAACTCGCTTTCTGAAACAACCAAAGTCACCCAACACATTACTCCAGACTTTACGCTTCGTATTGAAGAAGGGGAATTGCAATTGACTTTAAACTCTAGAAATGCACCAGAACTAAAGGTTAGTAGAACCTATTCTGGGATGTTAGAAACCTATAGAGACAGTAAGGAGAAATCTAAAAGCCAAAAGGAAGCCGTTCAGTTTGTGAAACAGAAATTGGATGCCGCCAAATGGTTTATAGATGCCATTAAGCAAAGACAACACACTTTAATTATTACCATGCAGGCTATTTTAGATTATCAAAAAGAATATTTTCTTTCTGGTGATGAACGCAAGATGCGCCCAATGATTTTAAAGGATATTGCAGATATTGTAAAAATGGATATTTCTACTATTTCGCGTGTTGCAAATAGTAAATATGTAGAAACTCCCTACGGAACCTTTTTAATTAAAACATTCTTTTCAGAGTCGATGACCAACGATCAAGGGGAGGAAGTTTCTACCAAGGAAATTAAAAAAATACTTGAGGATGTTGTTGGGATTGAAGACAAACGTAAACCCTTAACAGACGACCGTCTTGCGGCTATTTTAAAAGAAAAAGGTTACCCTATTGCTAGACGAACTATTGCAAAATATCGCGAGCAATTAAACATTCCCGTAGCACGTTTGCGTAAAGAATTGTAGCATGCGGTCTTTAGCACATTTTATTTCTTATTTTTTTCACCCTTTATTTTTACCGCTTTACTTAACTGGTATTTTTTTTAAAATAAGTCCGGTCTTATATCTACCTAATTTCCAGAAACTGTTTGTGCTTATTGTTTTGTTTGGTACTGCCGTTATCCCGCTATTAAGTTTAGGCATTTTTAGAATTACTGGTACCATTTCTAGTTTCCATATGCCCATTAGTAAAGAAAGAAGGTTGCCTTTTTTTGCGGCTGCTTTATTTTTATTTGGCACCCAACATTTACTCCAATACCTAAATATTAATAGCCCTGTTGAGTCGTGCATCCTAGGCTGCTCTATCTCTTTATTGATTTGTAGTCTTTTTCTAGAAAAAATAAAAATTAGCGTTCATGGCTTGGGTGCTGGAGGATTTACTGCATTCTTTGTCTGGGCCTACATGAATTTTTACACCCAAAGCATTGTTTGGATCGTGGTAAGCTTATTGATTTCGGGGCTTGTGGGATTTTCTAGATTGACCTTAAAAGCACATTTGGAAAGAGAAATTTACATTGGATGGAGCTTGGGATTTGCCGTGCTTTCTTTTTGTCTTTTCTCATAAAATTTCAATTAAAGTATTTACAATGCTTTCAAGGATTATATTTGCGCAAAACTAAGATTATGAGTCACGCAGACATCAGTAAGAAAAGACATATTGCCAAGACCTTAACTTGGCGCGTTATTGCCTCTGCTACCACTTTTATGTTGGCCCTATTCTTTTTTAAAGATGATCCAGACGCCACAGAAAAAGCAGGAGGAATTGCTCTTGCAGAATCGCTATTAAAAATGGTTTTCTATTATTTCCACGAACGTATCTGGTACAAAAGTAGCTGGGGCATTAAACACCAGCGCACAAATGATTAAGACAGCAATCCTTTCTTAATTACTTCTACCACTTCCGGATCTAAAAGCGTACTCGTATCTCCCAAATTATCGGCAGATCCATCCGCTATTTTCCTTAAAATTCTTCTCATTATTTTACCCGATCGTGTTTTAGGCAAACCAGGAACTATTTGAATTTTATCAGGCTTGGCAATTTTTCCTATCCCTTTTTCTACTGCCTTAATAATGCCTTGGCTAATATTTTCTGCATTAAAACCTGCATGGCAAATGACAAAGGCATATATCCCCTGCCCTTTAATATTATGAGGAAAACCAACCACAGCCGATTCAACAACTCCTTCATACTCGTTAATCGCATTTTCAATCTCGGCTGTTCCAAATCGATGGCCCGATACATTGATCACATCATCTACCCTGCCTATAATTCTTAAATTACCATTGGCATTTCTTCTCGCTCCATCACCTGTAAAGTAATAACCTTTAAAAGCCGAGAAGTAAGTAGAGATACATCTTTGATGATCGCCCCAGGTGGTTCTTATCATCGATGGCCAAGGGTATTTTATACACAGCAATCCTTCCACTTCGTTATCCTCGATCAAGACTCCTTCTGCACTTAATAATACCGGTTGAATTCCTGGCAATGGCCTTCCTGCATAAGACGGGATCTGAGGACCAATTTCACCTAAGGAAGAAATCATAATTCCTCCTGTTTCTGTTTGCCACCAAGTGTCTACAATTGGGCAATTGTACTTGCCTACATGTTTGTTATACCAATGCCAAGCCTCCTCGTTTATAGGCTCTCCTACGGTACCAATTACCTTCAGCGACTCTAGCTTAAACGGAGTAACAAATTCATCGCCACAAGCCATTAAAGCACGAATAGCGGTAGGCGCAGTATAAAACTGATTGACTTTATATTTTTCGCAAACCTCCCAAAATCTGGAAGCATTGGGATAAGAAGGAATTCCTTCGAACATTAAGGTTGTAGCCCCCGCCAATAATGGTCCATATACGATATAAGAGTGTCCCGTTACCCAGCCAATATCAGCAGTACACCAATACACATCATCGGCATTGTATTGAAATACATTTTCGAAAGAGTATTTGGCATAGACCATATAGCCTCCACAGGTGTGTACAACTCCTTTGGGTTTGCCTGTTGAGCCCGAAGTATACAGTATAAACAAAGGGTCCTCTGCATCCATTATTTCGGGTTCACACACTTTATCAAACTGGTCTATTTCATACTGATAAAAAACATCTCTTTCTGCAGAAATAGCAATATCCTCATTGGTTACCCTAGCCAATAAAACATGCTGTATGCTAGAACAATTTTTCATCGCCTCATCCACAATAGCTTTTAAATTTAATTGCTTCTCGCCTCTAAACAATCCATCGGCAGTAATAATGACTTTACAAGCAGCATCATTGATTCTATCTGCTAATGCTTGGGCCGAGAATCCAGCGAAGACTACAGAATGTATTGCCCCAATACGTGCGCATGCCAAAACTGCAACTGCCAAATCTGGTATCATTGGCATGTACAAACAAACTCTATCGCCTTTAACAACTCCTTTTGCACGTAGCATGTTTCCAAATTGACAAACACGCTCGGTTAATTCTTTATAAGAATATGAAAGTGATTTTTGATTGGGATCGTTAGGTTCCCAGAGAATAGCCGTTTTGTTTGGTTGACTTTCAGCATATCTATCCAAACAATTGATGGTAATATTGGTCTTAGCGCCCTTAAACCATGTCACCTCAGCCTTTTCGAGGTCAAATTCTAGAACGGTATCCCACTTTTTTTTCCAAATAAATTCATCCGCTATCGACTCCCAAAACTCTTCTGGTTGGTCTATAGATAGCTTATACTTTTCCTGGTAATCGAGTTCGGATTGAATTCTCATAAGGCCTGAAATATAGGTGTCTATTTATGGAATCATTGCTGCTTTTTCGCTACTAAATAATAACCAGCTGTGACTACAAAATTTCTAAAGTATGGAATAGAAGAAAGCCATTTCCATTGGATACGAGGTTTCAGTCCAAATTTGGTCTCGTAATTTGGATTGATCAAATACAAGTTCTTTTTTTTAATCTCGTAAGACTGCACTTTAAGGATTTTATTAAATCGATCCAATGAAATCCCTGTATCTCTTATCTCCAACATATTTGAGACCTTTTTAGGTTCTTCAAATGATGTCAACAATGCCGTATATGCGAATTTTGGTAATAAGTGAAACCAAGGGACTTTAGATAGAAAGCTTTTGCAATTTTGTTGGTGCCCTCCAAATGGGTTTTGCCAAGGAGGAAAACCGAAGAAGATCAGTCCATCATCTTTCAAAAAGCCCTTGACATAGTCCATAAAATACTCTTGGTTTGGAATATGCTCTATAACATCCCTCATCATGATTACATCAAAGGGGCCACCTTCCAGTTCTTTCACCTTATAGATGTCTTGAACAATTAAGGTTAGATTCTGCTCAAATGCATGGCCCTTAAAGAATTCTTTCCCTTTCTTAATCTTACCTGAACTCAAATCAACTCCAACACAGACACAGCCCAAATCTAAGAAAGGCATCAAATTACCACTCTCGCCACAACCTATTTCCAGTATACGTTGGCCAGACTCAACATTACGTATAGTTGAAATGAATGGCACAACAAACTTTTTTGTAGTTGTAATTTGTTCATTAAAGTATTGCTGCTGATTTGAATGTCTTTCCTGCATTATTGGGCTTATTTTTACGAGGGAAATATAGTAATTGGAGGGGTAATAAAACAAAAAAGACTACTAAAAGCAGCCTTATCTTTAACTCCCTGAGCGTGGCCCCGATAAATCGGGGCGCAGCTCAAAAAGTACTAACCAAAACCTTAAATTTTCAGCCTGAAAGGCTGAACCGTGAAAGGACTGTAAATATATACTAAATATTATATGCTTACAAGTTTTTTAAAGAGAATTTGAAAAAAGTGGGCCTAGTTGGGCTCGAACCAACGACCAAGTGATTATGAGTCACCTACTCTAACCAACTGAGCTATAGGCCCCTATTTTGAGGGATAATTTCAATTTCAAAACTTTGTGAGCGTGGCCCCGATAAATCGGGGCGCAGCTCAAAAAGTACTAACCAAAACCTTAAATTTTCAACCTGAAAGGCTGAACCGTGAAAGGACTGCAATATTAAAACTTTGTTGTTTACTTTGCAAGCGCAATATTAAAAACTACAAAGATGATTGAGTCCGTTATTTTTGACCTTGGTGGAGTTATTCTTAACATCGATTACCAAAAAACAATCGACCAATTTAAGTCACTGGGAATTAGCGATTTCAATAAGAACTATAGCCAATTTAACCAAAGTGATTTGTTCGATTTGTTTGAAACTGGTCAAATTTCTGAGGCAGATTTTTTCTCAAAATTACAAGATGGAGACCCTAAAATCTGTAAAACTAGCTTAATGGATGCCTGGAATGCGATGCTTTTAGACCTTCCGAAAGAGCGTTGGGACTTTTTATTAGCACTAAAAGAACAATTACCCATTGTATTGCTGAGCAACACCAACGAAACGCATGTTACTGCTTTAAATAAGCTTTTGCCAGAAGAGACTTCTTTGAATAAACTGAAAAGCTTATTTAAAAACGCCTATTTCTCGAATGAGATTGGCTTAAGAAAACCCGAAAAAGAAACTTTTGAATGGGTATTAAAGCAGAACAACTTTAAAGCTGAAACTACTTTATTTATAGATGATTCGATTCAGCACATAGAAGGTGCTAAATCAATAGGAATAAAAACTTGGCATTTAGACAAAGGTTCTATCCTCGATCTTGACACAGCTCTACAAGCACACCATTAGTAGATTTTGGATGTAAAAAACAAACCAGCTTATTGTCTGCCCCATGTTTTGGCTCTTTGTTTAACAGTATAAAACCTTCGCCTTCTAAACGTTTCATTTCTGCAAAAATATCGTCAACTGCATATGCAATATGATGTATGCCTTCTCCTTTTTTCTCCAGAAACTTGGCAATTGGGCTATCTAGATTGGTAGCTTCTAAAAGCTCTATTTTGCTTTCACCAATCTGAAAAAAAGAGGTGTTTACGCCTTCGCTAGCTACTTCTTCTATCTTATAAGCTTCTTTGTTAAAGAGCTTTCCAAAAAGCGCGTTTGAAGCTTCTAGGCTTTTAACAGCAATGCCAATATGTTCTATCTTTTCTAACATTAGTCAAAGGATTGTAGGTCACACAATTTTCTATAAACTCCAGCAGCTTCGAACAAATCTTTATGATTCCCTCTTTCTACCACTTCACCCGCATCAAGCACCAATATCTCATCCGCATTCTGTATGGTACTCAACCTGTGCGCAATCACCAGCGAGGTTCTGTTTTTCATTAAGTTCTCAATGGCTACTTGCACCAATTTCTCAGACTCGGTATCTAATGCAGAAGTTGCTTCATCTAATATTAAAATGGGCGGATCTTTATATATAGCTCTCGCAATACTTAAACGTTGCTTTTGCCCTCCTGACAGATTAGACCCTCTTTCGCCAACCTTAGCATCGTATCCCCCATCAATATTCACAATAAACTCATGAGCATTGGCGATTTTTGCAGCAGAAATCACTCTATCCTTATCTACCACTTTAGACCCTAGGGTAATGTTGTTCATTACAGAATCGTTAAACAGAACAGACTCTTGGCTTACAATGCCCAACAAGCCTCTTACATCTTGCATTTTGTAATCGCGAACGTCTACTCCGTCAATACTAATGCTTCCAGAAGTAACATCGTAAAAACGACCCACCAAATCGGCCATGGTAGACTTACCACTACCAGAAGCTCCTACAAATGCTATCGTTTTACCCTTTGTTAAAGTAACATTGATATTGTTTAAAACCGTTTTATTTTTCTTGTAAGCAAAGCTCACATTTTCGATTTTTATTTCTTTTTCGAATTTTTTAATAGCCTTTGCATCTGGCTTGTCAACAATGTGGTTTTCTGAATCTAATATTTCCAAAACACGTTCTGCCGAGGCATTCCCTTTTTGAATCTCGTAATAGGCCGATGTAACTGCTTTTGCTGGAGATATTATTTGAGAAAAGATAATAACATAGGTGATAAATGTTTGTGGTTCCATTTCGCCACCATCAAGTACTAAATTACCACCAACCCACATAACAATTACCATTACTATGGTACTCAAAAACTCGCTTATTGGTGACGACAAGTCCTTTTTACGCAACATTTTAATAGCAATGCCTCGGTATTCGTTATTAATAGTGTCGAACTTACCTTCCATTTGCTTTTCGGCAACAAATCCTTTTATAATTCTAAGCCCACCAAAAATCTCTTCTAAATGCGATAGCAAGTCGCCCATTTTACTCTGACCTTTCTTTGATGAGCGCTTTAAGCTTTTCCCAATCTTTCCGATAATTATGGCACTTATCGGAAATAATATGGCCACAATTCCTGTTAATTTAGGACTCATTACAACCAGCGCAAACAAATACGTAATTATCGTTAGAGGATCTCTCACAACCATCGATAGCGATTTCATAATGGATGTTTGAATTCCATTAATATCACTCGTCATTCTAGAAATAAGGTCTCCTTTTCTGTTGGTAGAAAAGAAGGAAAGCGGCATGTGTATTATTTTTTGATACACTGCATTTCTAAGGTCATAAATAACCCCATGTCTAACCGGAGACATAAAAAACAATGCAAAATACCTACACAGGTTTCGCATTAAGAATGCCGTGGCTATCAACAAACAAATAAATGTTAGTGCTTGGTTGGGGCCATAGGCCTCTATTATTCTTGTAATATTATAATACAAGAAATCTATGGCGTAATCTGATGTAAATTTCGCTTCTGGCTTGTCGTACACTCGCTCTACGGTACCAAATAACATCCCCAAAAACGGACCTACTAAACCTAAAGAAACTAAGGAGAATAACACGTACATCACATTAAACAGTACGTTTAGCCATACATTGGCCATGTAGGGCTTTACAAATGCTAGTACTCTATAAAAATGTTTCATGGCGGCAAATATACAGAAATGACTAAGTGCATTAGCTTACAGATACTAATAAAACCATAGGCAAATTGTATATTTGCAGAATGGAAAGCACACGTCAACAACGAATAAGCTCAATGCTACAAAAAGATATGGCTGAATTGTTTCAGCTTATGTCTCAAGATATGTTTAAAGGAACCCTAATTACGGTTACTAAAGTGCGTATTAGTCCGGATCTTGGCGTGGCGAAAATTTACCTCAGCCTTTTCCCTATAAAGGATAAGGAAGCTTTCTTAGCCGAAATTGATGCGCACAAGAACGAAATCAGGCATCAGTTGGCTCAAAGAGCTAGACACCAAATGCGTAAAATCCCTGAATTGAATTTCTTTATTGATGATTCTTTAGATTATGAAGAAAACATCGATCGCCTTTTAAAAGAAGGTGGAGAAAATCCAATTTTGTAAGCCCCCCTTTTGAATCTTCCCTTTTATATAGCTAGACGGTATTTTCTTTCTTCAAAGAAAAAACAGAATGCTGTAAATATTATCAGCTGGATTTCTCTGGGAGGAATTGGCATGGGTACCGCTGCTTTGGTGGTGGTATTATCTGTTTTTAATGGTTTCGAAAGCCTTATCAACGCCATGTACAATAGTTTCGATCCTCAAATTAAAGTTGAGCTTAACGAAGGTAAATTCTTTGAATTAAGTGGTGACACCTCTACCCGCTTATCGGAAATAGAAGGTGTTGCTAGCATGTCTCTTTGCTTAGAAGAAAAGGCTTTGTTGCGCTACCAAAGCAAAGAGTATGTTGCCAGTATTAAAGGGGTAGATCCTTCGTTTTATAAGGTAACTGGCATAGAAAAAGCTCTGGTACAAGGCACCTTAAATAACCCAAAAGAAAATTCTAACGAAGTACTTATTGGTAGAGGCGTCTCCTATTATCTTTCTTTGGGATTGGGTCGTACGCAAAGACAAGCACAAATTCTTATCCCAAAAGAGGGGAAATACATTTCGAACCCAGACAATGCTTTCCATCAAGGATTTATTCAACCTACGGGTATATTTTCTGTGCAAGCAGATTTCGATAGCAAGTACATTATTGCTCCTTTGGCATACGTTCAGAAGCTGATTCAAAAAGAAAACACCTACAGTTCTTTGGAGTTTTCGTTAGATGAAAATTATAATGAGGCTGAAATAATAGCCGCCTTAGAAGGCATTTTAGGTTCAAAATTTTCTGTAAAAACCCGAGCCCAACAACATGCCTTTTTGTTTAAAATTATGCAGACCGAGCGTTTGGCTGTCTTCACCATTTTTACCTTCATTCTTTTAATTGCAGCCTTTAACATGGTTGGTAGTTTAACCATGTTAATGCTAGAGAAAAAAGCACAGATCAAAACCCTTTGGAGCTTGGGCTTAAGAAGCAACGAAATAAGTCGTGTATTTATTTACGAAGGCTTATTGATTGGCGCTGTTGGCGGCTTAGGAGGTTTGATACTTGGCTTTTTAATCTGCGCTGGGCAATCTCAATTTGGCTGGGTAAAATTAGGAGCACAGGGCTCCTTTATTATCAATGCCTATCCCGTACAAATGGAAGCCAAAGACTTTTTAATTGCAGCTCTTCTAGTTGCTGTATTAAGTATGTTGTCTAGCTGGATTCCTGCTAAAAGACTCGGCAAAAAATTCACCAATTACATCAACTGAGGCTCGTAAGAAACAAGAATATCGTTTAACACACTAACTATTTCTTCTGGATCGCTGAGCGTAACCAATTTGATTCTCCACTCTTTAAAATGTTCCATTCCTTTAAAGTAATTGGTATAATGTCTGCGCATTTCTACCACTCCTAAAATGGGTCCTTTCCAACGTACAGAAAAATCTAAATGGCGTTTGCACACGTCAACACGCTCTACTATTGTTGGTGCTGGCAAATATTCGCCAGTAGCCATAAAGTGTTTTATCTCGTTAAAAATCCAAGGGTAACCAATAGACGCACGTCCAATCATTACTCCATCTACACCATAACGCTCTCTTGCATTAACAGCCTGTTCTGGCGTGGTAATGTCTCCGTTCCCAAAAACAGGAATATTCATACGTGGGTTTGCTTTTACATCTGCAATCAAAGACCAATCTGCTTCGCCTTTGTACATCTGCTTTCGCGTTCTACCATGTATAGATATTGCTTTAATTCCAACATCCTGCAAACGCTCTGCAACCTCAACAATGTATTTGGTGTCCTCGTCCCAACCCAATCGGGTTTTAACGGTTACCGGTAAATTGGTGCTCTTTACAATTTCGGCTGTCATAGCCACCATCTTAGGAATATCCTGTAGGATTCCTGCTCCAGCACCTTTACAAGCAACCTTTTTTACAGGGCAACCATAATTGATATCAATAATATCTGGCCCTGCCTGCTCGGTAACCTCAGTGGCCATACGCATAGATTCTATTTTGTCTCCAAAAATCTGAATCCCAATAGGACGCTCGTATTCGAAAATATCCAGTTTCTGAACACTCTTAGCAGCATCACGAATCAATCCCTCTGAAGAGATGAATTCTGTATACATCAAATCGGCACCATTCTCTTTACACAAGGCTCTAAAAGGAGGGTCAGAAACATCCTCCATAGGGGCCAATAATAAAGGGAATTCTCCTAGCTCTATATTTTCTATTTTTACCACGGCTAAAATTTTATGCAAAACTAAGCAATCTCAACTTATGAAGGAATTTAAAGGCATGTGGGCTGACAAACCCGCTCAAATGCAATTGTACTATTTGGCAATAATGATTGTTGCTGGATTATCGATCTTTAGTACTCTAGGATCTTTCATAGCTATGGGGATTTATGATGTTGATTTTTTCAACAACAAAGATCTTTTTAATGACCCAAATACCCCAGGTTTGAAAAGTGCTTTACAACTGATGCACATTTTTAGTGTAATAGGTACTTTTTTCATTCCTGCTTGGCTATTTAATTTTACCACACAAAAAGAAAGCTTGACTAACGTTTTTGGCGGCAAGCCAAAATCACTTTACCTGTTGTTGGCTGTCGCCATTATTGTAGGGGCTGCTCCTATTGCTGGTTATTTAAAAGCTTGGAACAATACCTGGGCCTTGCCAGAAGCATTGAGTTTCATCACCAACTGGCTGGAGCAACTGGAACAAAACAGCCTGAATATCCAAGGGATATTACTGAACATGGAAACCAGTTCTGACCTTTGGATGAATATCTTTTTAATGGCTGTATTACCAGCAATTGGCGAAGAATTACTGTTTAGAGGGATGTTGCAAGGGCATTTCACAAAATGGTTCAACAATCCACACAAAGCCATTTGGCTAACGGCATTTTTATTTGCTGTCTTCCATCAGCAATTCCATGGCGTATTGCCGCTTTTCCTTTTAGGGGGATTGTTGGGTTACCTAAAACATTGGAGCAAGAATCTTTGGCCTGCAGTTTTAGCACACTTTACCAACAATGCCATTTTGGTGTATTTGGCTTATCAAGGTGTAGAAGCAAACCCTAGTGCCTTGTACACCATTACATGCACCATTGTGTTGATTTCCGCTGGATTTGTTTTTTACAGTAAGAGGAAGTAGCGTTTAAATAGGCATTATAAATCCTCTCTCCGTTTAAAGAGAGAGGATTTATTGCTTTAATACACCTCTAAATTCGCACTAAACAGAAATTTCAAACTGTCTTCTGCAATGCTTTTACCAGTTCGGCCTTTTTTGGGTACGATGGGATTGTTGTAAGCCAATAGACCATATTGGGGTTCTGGATTTATTTCTGCGATGGTAGCACTGTTAGTAACTGTAGCTTTTTTTTCTGTGATGTATTTTGTCTTGTAAACCACTCTTTCCTTTTCAACTTCCACATATTCGGGCACATATACCGTATCGCTTTGATACACAACTTGGATTGGAGCTTCAATTTCATCGACTACGTTGAACATTCCACCAAAGAAAGTCCCGAAAAAGAACAGCACTACTGCTGCCACAGCCAACCAATACCAAGGAATAACCAAAGGCTTAGCGGCCTGCTTATCTTCTTGTAAGGCACTCAACAATTGTTGCTTTACCAAAGGCGAGGCTTGTGTCTTTTTTTCGTGTTGCTGTGCTTTGTAAAATTGAAGTAATAAGCTACGCTGTAGCTCATACTCGGCTATGCTTATTTCTGCCAATACCAACGCCTTTTCGCTTGGTGCCAGGCTTTCGAAATCTTTGGCCAACATCAATTGATCTAGATCTGTTTGGCTGATATTTTTAGTTACCATATTGCTGTGTATTTGGGTTGAATGCTTGTAATTCTGTTGCTAGAAATTTAGTGGCATAATGCAATCGCG
>JBLHRE010000008.1:0-26818 GCA_047625765.1 Flavobacteriales bacterium | reverse complement strand
CTTGGGCTTTCTGAAGCTCTATTGAGTGCTGTATCCAAAAAAGGCTACACTACTCCATCTCCAATTCAAGAAAAAACAATTCCACTTATATTAGAAGGTCACGATGTGTTAGCATCTGCCCAAACGGGAACAGGTAAAACTGCTGGTTTTACTTTACCAATGTTACAATTGTTAGCAGCAGCACCAGCCTTAAGAAATCGCCCAGTAAGAGCGTTAATCTTAACGCCTACAAGAGAATTAGCTGCTCAGATTTACGAAAATGTTCGTGCATACAGTACCAATTTAGATATCCGTTCTACAGTAGTCTTTGGCGGTGTAAATGCAAACCCACAAATCGCAACGTTAAGAAACGGTGTTGATGTTTTAGTTGCTACTCCAGGTCGTTTGTTAGACTTAAACAACCAAGGCGCTTGTAACCTTTCTAAGGTTGAAATTTTAGTTTTAGACGAGGCAGACCGTATGTTGGATATGGGTTTCCAAAGAGATATCAATAAGATTATGAATTTGCTTCCTAAGAAAAAGCAAACACTATTGTTCTCGGCAACTTTCTCTAAAGAGATTAAACAACTTGCCAATACCTTCTTAAACAAGCCTGTTACGGTTGAAGCTACTCCTGAGAACACTACAGCAGAGAAAGTAGATCAAACCATGTATAAGGTTGACAAAACCAAAAAAGCCAATGTTTTATGTAAAATGATTAAGGATGGCGATTGGTCGCAAGTCTTAGTTTTTACCAGAACCAAACATGGAGCAAACCGTTTGTGTCAGCGATTGGTGAAAAGTGATATTAGTGCAGCTGCAATACATGGTGATAAAAGCCAGAATGCACGTACCAATGCTTTAGCAGGATTTAAAAAAGGAACCGTTAGAGTTTTGGTTGCAACAGATATTGCCGCTAGAGGTTTAGATATTCCTTTATTACCGCATGTTATCAATTACGAATTGCCAAATGTTCCTGAAGATTACGTTCACCGTATTGGTAGAACAGGTAGAGCAGGAGCTAGTGGTGAAGCCATTTCTTTGGTAAGTATAGATGAAGAAGAATATGTTCGCGACATTGAGAAATTATTGGGCGAACGTATGAAGATGAATATTATACCTGGATACGAGCCCACCGAAACTTTAGCAGAGGTAAAAGCTAAAATGAAGGAGAATAAAGAACGTCATCAGGGTTCTAGAAAAGGAGGTAGATCAAATTCGGGTAATTCTAATAGATCATCCGCAGGGAGTTCTAGCAGAGCTAATTCTAGCAGATCATCGTCTGGTGGTTCTGGAAGGAGTTCTGGAGGACAGAGCAGCAGCAGTTCCAAGTCTAAATGGAGCCGTAGGTCTTAGTCCGATTCACTTATATTAAAACGAATTCTGAAATCTGCCTATGTTATATGGGCAGATTTCTTATTTTGTGGCTTCTATGAAACATTCAAATACGATTTGTTAGTGGATAGAATCATGAATGAAATTTACAACACAATAGCCACAGGATTAGCGTTTTCACCAAGAATGGAGGCCAATTTATGCGAAAGCATTCGTTTGGCATCTTATTTTGATGCAGACTTGGTTTTGATTCATGTTGGCGAAAGTTCTGCTAAGAAAACAGAATTGCTTAATTCTTTATTAAAGAAACATCCTTTCAATTCCTCTAGATTAAAGGTTGTTTGGCATAAAGGCGACCCGGTTGAGGTAATACTAAGAGCATGTAAAGTGCACAAAGTTGATTTGCTTTTGGCAGGAGCGGTGGCTAACGAAGGATTATTGACGTATTACATGGGTTCTGTTGCTAGAAAGTTATCCCGTCAAGCAAAATGTTCCTTATTGCTTTTATTAGAGCCATCGGTACAATCCAAAAAATTCCACTCCATGGTAGTTTCGGGTAACGAAGATCCGGACTTAAAACAAACCTTATTAAAATCTTTTGAATTTGCTAGAGGCATTGGCGTAGATAAAGTAACCATTGTTGAGGAGCTTTCTCCAAAGACCATAAAAATGAATGTAGAAGATGAAGCTTCAGCAAAGCAAGCATCTATCATTCAAACAGGTTTTCATCAAAGAGAAACGGAACGTGTACAGAAGATTTTGGATACTATTAAATGCGACCAATTGGATATCCACAACCAATGTATTTTTGGTAAAAAAGGATATACCATTGGCCATTATGCGCAAAGTACTCATGTTGATTTGTTGGTGATTTCTTCGCCAAAGAAAAAATATGGTTTGTTCGATCGATTTTTTACAAACGATTTAGAATACATCCTCAGCGATATGCCAACCAATTTACTCATCATTAATCATAAGAATAATGGCTAATCCGATGAAAAAAATAATGGGCGATGTTTCTGCTGGATTTGCAGTTTCGTTAATTGCTTTGCCTTTAGCATTGGGCTTAGCAGCAGCGTCTGGTGTACCTCCTATGGCAGGATTGTTAACTGCAATTGTGGGTGGAATAGTAGTGTCGATTTTTGGAGGATCTAATGTTACTATTTCTGGGCCGGGTAATGGTTTAGTAGTAGTAGTCTTGTCTGCTGTTATGCTACTTGGGCGCGGAGATATGATGCAAGGATATCTATTGACCTGTGCAGCAGTGGTTGTTTCTGGAGGATTACTAATACTGTTTGGTTACTTACGTTTAGGAGCCTTAGGGGATTTTTTCCCCTCATCTGCAATTCAAGGTTTATTGGCCGCAATTGGGTTGATAATTATTTCAAAGCAAATCCATGTAATGTTAGGTGTTTTAGACGCTGAAGGAGGAGGGAGTTTGGCTTTGTTGTATGAGATTCCGGAATCTATAAGGAAGATGTTCAACTCTGCACGAATCCCTTGGGAAGGCTATTTAGGAATAGCCAGTTTACTCATAATGGCACTGTATTCTAAGATTAAACTGAAAGCATTTCATATGTTTCCAGCACCCATGTGGGTGTTGTTTTTAGCTGTTGGGTTTTGGGCTTATTTTACTTTTATATTGATTGATCCATATCCAATTTTAGAAAGTTTTTTAATTCCTATACCCGATGATATTTTAGACGCTACGGCCTTTCCTGATTTTAGTATGATAGGAAATATGGATTTTTGGTTTGTGGTTTTGGGTATTACCTTGATTTCGAGTATCGAAAGTTTATTGAGTATTAAGGCGGTTGATAAGTTAGATCCACAAGCAAGAAGATCGAATATCAATAAAGATTTAAAAGCATTGGGATTGGGTTCGGTTTTGTCTGGTCTGATTGGTGGTTTGCCTGTGGTAATGGTTATTGCAAGAAGTTCGGTAAATGTAAACAATGGAGCATCTACGCGTAAAGCCAATTTTTTTCACGCTTTCTTTTTGTTGATTTTTCTTTTTTTATTGAAAGATATTTTGAGAAATATTCCTGTATCTACCTTAGCAGGGATATTGGTGTATACCGGCTATAAATTGGCATCACCCGAAGTGTTTAAAAAAGTATACAACGTAGGAAGGGAACAGTTGTTTATTTTTATTGGAACATTGTTAGGAACGCTTGCGTTTGGTCTGATTCAAGGAATAGCCATCGGAATTGTGCTGACCATTTTAGTACAATTGTCATCCATTAAACCCACTAGAAATTTGATTCGATATGTTATTAAACCAAACACCTTGTTGTATCAAGAAAGTGAGAATAAATTTTATTTAGGGGTGAAAGGTTATGCTGGATTTTTGAATTATTTAAGATTAAAATCAAAGCTAGATTCTATTCCCCATCAATCGGAAATTGTTTTAGATATGTCTTTGGCAAATTATGTCGACCATTCTGTAATGGAGCATATACATTACTATTCGGATGAGGTAGAACGAAGAGGAGGGAAACTAGAAGTGATTGGATTGGATGTGTTGGATAGTGAAACGTCTCATCCCTTTGCTCCGCGTAAATTATTGAATTTTAGCCGACTAGTGGGTGCTTCAACACGTCTTACCAAAAGGCAAATGGAAATGCAATCTGCTGCTAAAGAATTGCTTTGGGAATTTACCCCAGAGCCCGATGCAACACATCGTAAGCTGAAAGGCTTTCAGTTTGGATCTAGAAGACAAATTACCCGCGTATATAATATGTTCAAAGGAACGAGCGAAAATGCCAATTATATTCTGCGTGATTTCGAATACGATTGGGGGGAGTTTATTGCTAAAGAATCTTTTAAGACAACCATAATGGTGGCTAGGCTTAATTTTGAAATACCAGAATTTCGATTGTCTAGAGAAGATGTGTTCAAACGTTTTATAGGGTTCGGAGATACAGCCGATTTGGATTTCAAACAATATCCAGATTTCAGTAGGCGATTTTATTTAAATGCCACATTTCCAAAAAAGGTAGAAGCCTTATTTACTAGAGAAATTATTTTGTTTTTTGAGAGCAATCCGTATTACCATATCGAGTGTAATGGTAAGGCAATTCTGATTTTCGAGAGAGAACGTTTGGCCTCAATTTCAGAAATAAAAGGTCTTATTGATTTTAGCCATAGACTGGTTGAAGTCCTGTATAAGTCAAGCTATAAAAACTCATAAGTTTTCTTAATTTTGCAGCCGCTAATAAAAGAAATATAAGGTGTTAGGATTGAAGTTACCAACGGACCCTAGATGGGTTAATATCGCGGAGCAAAACATTAAAGAAATTTTAATTGACCACGCCTTCTGTGAGCAAAAAGCAGCATCTACTGCAATTTCTCTTCTTATTACGCATCCCGAATTTACCGAACTGGCCATAGAAATGTCAGCCTTGGCAAAAGAAGAAATGAGTCATTTTCAGATGGTTCATCAGCATATTCTAAAAAGAGGTTGGGTTTTGGGGCGCGAACGTAAGGATCCTTATGTTCAAGATGTAATGGCTTTTTTTCCTAAAACATCCGATCGTGATGTAAGATTGGTACACCGCCTTTTGGTTGCCGCCTTAATTGAGGCAAGAAGTTGCGAACGTTTTAGATTGCTTTCAGAAGAATTACTAGATCAGGAATTGGCTCAGTTTTACAAAAAGTTGATGGTAAGCGAAGCAAACCATTATACTATGTTTTTGAAATTTGCGCGCCAATATGGCAATAGAGAGGAAGTGGATATTATGTGGGAAGAACTATTGGTTCACGAAGCTAACATCCTAAAGAATTATAATACTAAAGGAGCCATTCACGGCTAATAAAAAAAATCGAATGAAAAGTACTGCCTTATCACACGTCCATGAAAAACTGGGAGCTAAAATGGTTCCTTTTGCTGGATATAATATGCCTGTTCAATATGCTGGTATTAATATAGAACACCAAACGGTAAGAGAAGGTGTTGGTGTATTTGATGTATCGCATATGGGCGAGTTTATTTTGAAAGGTGAAAAGGCTTTGGATTTAATTCAAAGAGTTACCACTAACGATGCATCTAAAATGGTTGACGGTAAGGCGCAATATTCTTGCATGCCAAATGGCAAAGGAGGTATTGTTGACGATTTATTGATTTACCGTATAAATAGCAAAGCTTACATGTTGGTGGTTAATGCTTCTAATATTGAGAAGGATTGGAACTGGATTAGCAAGCACAATACTGAAGGTGTTGAAATGAGAAATATTTCTGACGAGACTTCTTTATTAGCGGTTCAGGGCCCTAAAGCTATTGCTGTACTTCAATCTCTAACTGATGTAAATTTAGAAGAGATGAAATATTACTCTTTCGATAAAGGAACCTTTGCGGGAGAAGAGAATGTAATTATTTCTGCTACGGGTTATACGGGGTCTGGAGGATTTGAGATTTACTTTAATAACGATTCTGCAGAGAAAATTTGGGATGCCGTTTTTGCAGCAGGTGCTGATTTTGGCATTGCTCCAATTGGATTAGCTGCTAGAGATACTTTACGATTGGAAATGGGATTCTGCTTGTACGGAAACGATATTGATGATACTACTTCTCCAATAGAAGCAGGATTAGGTTGGATTACAAAATTTACAAAGGACTTTGTGGATGCTGATACTTTTAAGGCACAGAAAGAAGCAGGTGTTTCTCGTAAGTTGGTAGCTTTCGAATTAACGGGTAAAGGTATTCCGCGTCACGATTATGAAATAGCAGATGAATCTGGAAGTATTATTGGAAAAGTAACTTCTGGTACTATGTCTCCATCTATGAAAAAGGCCATTGGTTTAGGATACGTTACCACAGATAATGCAGCAGTTGATACTGAAATAAATATTGTAATTAGAAATAAAAACGTAGCGGCAAAAGTTGTTAAGCTACCTTTTTACAAAGCCTAAAACATGTCAAAACTTCAAATACAAGTTTGTTATTCACCAGCACTTTTTCCTGCATATTCAGACAGAGAAAGTATTGTAGTAGTTACTGATGTTTTAAGAGCAACATCTGCAATGTGTGCCGCTTTCGAAAGTGGTATAGAATCCATTATGCCTGTAAGTACTGTTGCCGAAGCCTTAGAATTTAAGGATGAGGAAAATTACCTGCTAGCAGCAGAACGTAATGGGAGAATTGTTAAAGGTTTTGATTTAGGAAACTCTCCTATAGATATTCTTAAGCACGACTTGAAAGGCAAGCATTTGGTAATGACTACAACCAATGGCACTAAGACGATTAACGTTGCAAAACGAGATCATCAGGTAGTTGTAGGTTCATTTATCAATGTACAGGCAGTTTGCGATTGGTTGGTTGCTCAGAACAAGAATATCATCATTGTATGTTCTGGCTGGAAAGACACCTTCTGCTTAGAGGATACCTTATTTGCAGGATCTTTAACCATGAAGTTGGAAAAGACCGGTGCTTTTGAAGCGAATTGCGATGCCGCAATTGGGGCAGGAATTTTGTACGATAAGGCGAAGGACGATTTGTTTGGATTTTTGGAATGCTCATCTCATAGAAAAAGATTGGCAGACTTAGATATCTACAAAGATGTAGAATACTGTATGCAAAAAAACACTTCCAAAAAAGTTCCAATCTTAAAGGGTGACGTTTTGTATTGCGATTAATACCTTAATCGATTAGATATAAAAAGGCCTTTTCTGCTAAGCAGAAAAGGCCTTTTTATTTGTTGTTTGAGTCTGCCTATTTTTTATATGCACCCATTGCACAAAATTTATCAATTCTTTCTTTTACAAGTACCGGAGCTTCTTTTACTTGTAGCTCTTTTAAGAGTTTGGTGATTTCTTTCCGAAGAGTAACATACATCTTATCCTTGTCTCTATGTGCTCCTCCAACAGGTTCTTTGATAATCCCATCAATCAAACCATTGCCAAGCATATCGTCTGGAGTCAATTTCAAAGCTGCTGCAGCCTTTTCTTTGTGTTCCCAGCTTCTCCATAGTATAGAAGAACAAGACTCAGGAGAGATAACAGAATACCAAGTATTTTCTAACATCAATACTTTATCCCCTACACCAATACCTAATGCGCCACCAGACGCACCTTCGCCAATAATAATACAGATAACCGGAACTTTAAGTCTAGCCATTTCCAAAAGGTTACGTGCGATTGCTTCACCTTGCCCTCTTTCTTCTGCTTCTAAACCTGGGAAAGCACCAGGAGTGTCGATAAGTGTAACAATAGGTTTGTTAAACTTTTCGGCCATTTTCATTAAGCGTAAAGCTTTTCTGTAACCTTCGGGATTTGCCATCCCAAAGTTTCTGTACTGGCGCATTTTGGTGTTGATGCCCTTTTGCTGACCAATAAACATTACGCTTTGTTTGCCCATCATACCAAAACCACCAACCATAGCTTTGTCGTCTTTTACTGTTCTATCACCATGCAGTTGGATAAAGTTTCCATCTGTTAATGCTTGGATATAGTCTAAAGTATAAGGTCTGTCTGGGTGGCGAGAAAGCTGCACACGTTGCCAAGGGCTTAAGTTGCCATAAACGTCTTTCTTGGTTTTAGAAAGTTTAGTTTCCAACTTGTTTACCGTGTCGGTAACATCAACTCCGCTTTCTACTCCAAGCAAGATAGCTTTTTCTAATTGTTCCTCCAGTTCAGCTACTGGAGCTTCAAAATCTAGGTATTCCATAGTGTTTGAATTAAGGGTGGCAAATTACAAATTTTGTGGGGATAGACCTTTTTTTATTAAATGTTTAGTACCCTGTATGTTTTGTTATTTTTGATGTAAATAAAAACGCATGATCTGCTTTCCAAAAGCCAAAATTAATCTAGGGTTGTACATAAACTCGAAGCGAACGGATGGGTTTCACAACATCGAAACCATTATGGTTCCAATTGCGTGTAAAGACATTCTAGAAATTCAAGAATTACCCAACTCGTTTGGACAGGCAACATGTAAAGTTACAGGCTTAATAAATAGTCTTGGCTCCGAAAATAGCTGTACAAAAGCTTATGATTTATTGTGTGTCGATTTTATGTTACCATCAGTTCAAATGCATTTGCACAAACAAATACCCACAGGTGCAGGCTTAGGCGGTGGTTCTTCTGATACAGCGTATACCTTGAACTTGCTAAACGAACAGTTTGATTTAAAATTAAGCAGAGCTGCATTGGAAGAATATGCTGCTAAGATCGGTTCTGATGATGCTTTTTTTATTGCAGATAATTCTAAGTTTTGTGAAGGAAGAGGTGAGATTTTAAAAGATTTGCCCGGCAAAAATGAAAAATGGCAGTTGGTTTTAATTAATCCTGGAATACATAGTAGTACTGCAGCAGCATTTGCAAGTATCAAACCCAATCCTTCTGGTGTATATTTAAAAGAAATATGGAATCAGTCAATTGACACTTGGAAAAGTACTTTGGAAAATAATTTTGAGAAAAGTGTTTTTGCAAAATATCCAGAGATCGGGAATCTGAAAAAAAACTTATACGATTTGGGTGCCTCCTATGCGGTAATGAGTGGGAGCGGATCAACTGTTTTTGGCTTGTTTAAAAACAAGGTGGAGCTGCCTAAATATCCGAGTCACTATTTTGTGCATTTTTCGGAATTAGAGCTTTAAGTCCTTTGTTGATCCGTTTTTTAACCAAGGCGTTTATAACAATAGCACTTATTATACCCAAGGTTCCATAGTAAAACTGAGGGCTCATATGTTCCTTTTCGCCATTAATTAATAATGCGAGTACAATCCCATAAACGGGCTCCATATTTGTGCTTAGAATCACCGTAAATGGGCTTAGTTTCTTCATCACCTTAACACCAATTACAAAAGCAACAGCGGTGCATATTGTACCTAAAATTACAAGGTAAAACCAATCGCTAGAGTTTAGAATAAAGAAATTAGATTCTAATAATCTACCATCTAACAAAAGGTAAATGCTAACTGCTAACCAACCACCCAACATTTCATAAATAGAAATAACTCCAGGACGAATGCGCTGAATGTATTTTCCGTTTACAATCGAAAAAATAGAAGCTAAACATGCAGAAGTTATGGCGGTTATTATGCCCCAAAAATAATGGTCTCCTTCAAAAAAGAAAATGGTGTAAAGGCCTACAACAACCAGAACGCCTAAAACCAATTCGTAGGGACGAATTCTTCTTTTAAAAACAATAGGTTCTAGCATGGACGCAAACAATGCTCCAGACGAAAGACAAGCTAATGCCACAGATACATTTGATATTTTTATTGCATGAAAAAAGGTAATCCAATGAGCAGCAGTTACAACTCCTGTGGCTAAAAGCGCCAAAGTTGTTTTGATGTCAACAATAATTTCTGCACCAACCCATTTTAAATAGATAAACAATGTAATGAGTGCAATTAACATGCGATACCAGACTAAGGGTAGGGCCTCTAGGCTTATTAAATCACCAATAATTCCGGTAAAGCCCCAAACGAATACGGTGGCGTGTAAGGCTAATTGATAGTGGAAGACACTTTTCAAGTGATTGGGAATTTACTTCTGAACTTTACGATATAACACAAAAGAGAGAGCGGTAAAAACTATGTTTGGAATCCATACGGCTAACATAGGGCTTAAATTACCATTGGTAGCAAAGGTGGTAGAGACCTTCATAAACAAGATGTAAATAACGCTTAAAGCTAAGCCAAAAGCCAAATGCACTCCCATTCCTCCTCTTTTCTTTCTAGTGGCTATACAAGCCGCAATAAAGGTGAGTATAAAGGTTGAAAAGGGGTAAGACATTCTTTGGTGTTTTTCTACTTCGTAGAAATGAACATTCTCTGCGCCTCTAGCTTTTTCCATCGCAATAAATTCATTCAGGTCAGAGTAATTCATGGTTTCAATCAACATGCCTTGATTTACAAGTCCTGCTGGGTCGAAAATTAAACTAGTATCCAATCCTGCTCCATAACTTAACCTTTCGCTATTGTCGGGTAAAATTTCTCGATGTACATAATTCTCTGCGCGCCACATGGATTTATTGTCATCCCATCTTAGATAGTCGGCTTGGAATTTAGTGACCAATTGATTGTCGTTAAAGGTCTCCATATTAAATTGGTAACCAATGTTTCTGGCAGAGTTAAAGGTTTCAAAATAGAGATAAACCCCTGGCTTAACTTGTCTATGTAAGTTTTTGTAACGAGTGCTAGGTGGGTTTTTTAAATATTTATAGGTAAAATCCAATCTAGATTGATTGGTTATTGGAATAATCCAATTGCTAAAGGCGAAATTAATAGAAGCAATTAATGTAGCGGCAATAAGATAAGGACGCATCATTCGTTTAAAAGAAACACCACTATTTAAAATGGCAATAATCTCTGTATTGCTAGCCATTTTTGAAGTGAAAATAATTACCGCAATAAAAGTAATTAGAGAGCTAAATAGGTTGCCGAAGTACACTACAAAATTGATGTAATAATCAAAAATTATTTCATCAATAGGAGCTTGGTTTTCGAGGAAATCATCGATTTTTTCTGCAATATCAAAAACCACTGAAATCAACAACAACAAGGAGATCGTAAAGAAAAACGTTCCTAAAAATTTGCGAATTATATAGCGGTCTAAGATGGGAAGCATTTACAGGCGTTTATCCATTTGTTTTACCATTTTGTCTTTCCAAGAGGCAAAAGTTCCGGCAATAATTTGTTCTCTAGCTTGTTCTACCAACCAAAGGTAGAATCCTATATTGTGCAAGGTCGCAATTTGTTTTCCCAAAAACTCATTAGAAACAAACAAGTGTCTCAAATAGGCTTTATTATAAGCGCTATCTACATAAGACTTACCATTAGTATCTATTGGAGAAAAATCTTTTTCCCACTTTTTATTTTTGATGTTGATGCTGCCTTCGCTAGTAAACAACATTCCGTTTCTTGCATTTCTAGTAGGCATAACACAATCGAACATGTCTACACCAAGTGCAATATTTTCTAAGATATTAATTGGCGTACCAACACCCATTAAATAACGTGGTTTGTCTTCTGGTAATATGCTACAAACAACATCCGTCATTGCATACATTTCTTCTGCTGGTTCTCCAACAGACAATCCTCCAATTGCATTTCCTTCGCGTTCGAAAGATGCAATAGCTTCAGCAGATTGTTTGCGCAAATCGGTGTAAGTGCTACCTTGTACAATAGGAAAGAAAGTTTGATCAAAACCATACTTACCTTCGGTAGTATCAAATCTTTCGCAACAGCGTTTTAACCACCTGTGCGTCATATGCATCGATCGTTTTGCGTAATGGTAATCGCAAGGGTAAGGAGTGCACTCATCGAAAGCCATAATGATATCTGCACCAATGGTACGTTGTATGTCCATCACATTTTCTGGTGTGAAAAAATGATAACTACCATCGATATGCGATTTAAACTTTACGCCTTCTTCTTTGATTTTTCTGTTGTCGGATAGTGAATAAACTTGGTAGCCACCACTATCAGTAAGTAATGGTCCGTCCCAGTTTATGAATTTATGTAAACCACCTGCAGATGCAATAACATCTAATCCCGGTCTAAGGTAAAGATGGTAGGTGTTGCCTAATATTATTTGAGCTTCGGTGTCTTCTTTTAACTCGTGTTGGTGAACACCTTTTACTGTACCTGCTGTTCCAACGGGCATAAAAATAGGAGTTTGTACATTACCGTGAGCTGTGGTTAGCTCTCCAGCCCTTGCTTTACTCAGTGGGTCCTTAGCCGAAAGTGTGAATTTCATAGTGGATAAATTTCGCGCAAAGATATGTTTTATAATACCATAGCCCTTGTCAATAGTGTAAATTGCAGAAAAATTAAAGACCCGTAAAAAATTTTTTGAATGGCGATTCCCTCTATAGGTTTGATTTTGTTGACATTGTTTGTTTTGGTAATAACGGGGCAGCTATTTTACCTGTTATTTTTTTTCTGTAAAGGACTTGTAAGCACTAATAACTCGAAAAATTTCAAGACTAATCCGCCCGTTTCGGTTATTGTAATAGGCCGAAACGAGAAAGAAAATTTCACGCAATTTTTACCACATCTTTTCGCGCAAGATTATCCCGAGTTTGAATTAATTGTGGTGAACGATTTGTCTTGGGATGGAACCCGATCATACATCGAAAAACTGCAAGAACAACATCCAAACTTACGTTTGGTAAATGTACCCGCCACAGACAATAAATTAAGTGTTGGGAAAAAGTTTGGATTAACCTTAGGTATAAAAGCAGCCAAATACGAACATCTAATATTTACAGATGCTGATTGTAAACCTGCCACAAATCAATGGATAAAAGAGATGGCACAGGGCTTTACAACAGATAAGACCATTGTGCTAGGTGTAGGTGATTATAGATTAGGACAAGGTTTTGTTGCATGGTTACAGCAATTTGAAGCATTACAAACAGCACTTACTTATATTGGTTTTGCCCAATCAGGAATCCCTTATATGGGTGTAGGACGAAACCTAGCTTATACCAAATCATTATTTATGGATGGTAAAGGTTTTGCTGGTCATTTAAATGTTACATCCGGAGATGACGATCTGTTTGTAAATAATAGAGCCAACTCTAACAATACAAGCACTGTTGCAAGCTATACTGGATTGACACATTCTATTCCTAAAATTTCGATTAGAAAGTGGATAGAACAAAAGCAAAGACACTTTTCAACAATAAGTCATTACAAAGTCAAACATCAATTTTTACTGGGATTTAACTCCTTTCTCCAAACTTTATTTTGGTTGTTGTTTTTTGGTCTATTGGTTGTTGGATTTCAGTTGGTATTGGTTTTAGCCTTGTTTGGTTTTAGATTGTTATTGTACATGATTGTACATCTTATTTGGGCTCATAAACTTCAAAGTATAAAAACAATGATTTTGTATCCGTTTGGGGAGTTGCTGGTTTTTATAGTACAAACAATTTCTTTTGTAACAAAAAGTAAGAGGTCGCGCGAAAATTGGTAACTTGTTAGGGTACGAAATATCCAAACACGATGGCAACACAAGATTTATTACGAGATAAACAGTTGATAAGCCAAGCAATAATCGGCAATCAAGAAGCTTTTCAACTACTCTTAGATTTATATTGGACTCAAGTAAAATCTATCTTTTCGAGGAATAAATTAAGCAACGAAGAAGCAGAAGATTTAACCTTACTTACTTTCTCTAAAGCTTTTGCAAAATTAAGGCAGTACAGATCTAATCATGCATTTAGCACCTGGCTGTTTCAAATAGCCAATAATAATTTCATAGATCATTTAAAAAGAAAGAAGCGATCTATTACTGCGAATTCTTTGTCGGATAACCTTTTGGAAGAAACACAAATTTCGATGATCAATAATATGGATTCTCCTGAATATGAGATTATTGTATCAGAAAGGAAGCAGAGTGTTAGAAAACTCCTTAAAAAATTAAAACCCTCGTATTATAAATTGATAGTTTTGCGCTTTATGGAAGAGCGCTCGTATGCAGAAATAGCAAAAGAATTAGATCTTCCTTTAGGTACTGTAAAGGCCAAATTGTTTAGAGCTAAGAGACAAATGGTTAAATTATTTAGAGCGCATAAACGAATTTTTAATGGATAAAATTTTAAAGTATTTTCCCAATTTAAGCCTACATCAAATTGATCAGTTTAAGCAGCTTAAGCCTTTATATCACAAGTGGAATGAGCAAATTAATGTTATATCTAGAAAAGATATGGACGCATTCTACGAGCGCCATGTGTTGCATTCTTTAGGTATAGCAAAGGTGCATTCGTTTGCCGATGGTACCAATATTTTGGATGTGGGTTGTGGAGGAGGATTTCCTGGAATTCCATTGGCGATTCTTTTTCCAAATTGTAATTTTTTACTGGTTGATTCGATTGGAAAAAAAATAAAAGTAGTGAATGCTGTTGCTGAATCTATTGGATTAAAGAATTTGCAAGCCAAGCACGAAAGAGCCGAGAAGATTGATGAAAAATTTCATTTTGTGGTAAGCAGAGCTGTAACTAGAATGGATGCCTTTGTGCGTTGGGTTAAAAACTCTTTTTTAGATGACCAACACAACGAATTAATAAATGGTATCTTTTACTTAAAAGGTGGAGATTTAAGTGATGAATTGGCTCGGTTTGAAAAAGAATCAACTAAAATATTTGAGCTTCCAGACTATTTCAAAGAATCATTTTTCGAAACTAAAAAGGTGGTTTATCTACCAATGACACAAAAATAAAATTTATGAAAATCTCAATAATTGTCGCATCAATTTCCTGTTTGGGTTTCCTTGCTTGTGGAGGACCAGACAATACGGTTATTGACACTACAAATGTTACAGAATTAACTGTTCAGGCAAGGGTGGTTGATCAAAATGTGAACGTAGAAAAATTCAAGGAACTTTGTGCTTGGGAGAATGTTCAATTGTTAGATGTTAGAACACCAAACGAATGGGCCGAAGGAATAATTGAAGGTGCTATTAAGATGAATTTCTTTGATGAAAGTTTTAAAGATTCTCTGAATACATTAAAAAGAGATGAACCAATTTTAGTGTATTGCAAATCTGGAGGAAGAAGCGGTAAGGCTATGAAGCAATTGGTAAACTTGGGCTATTCCGAAATCTATAATTTAGAAGGAGGAATTACAGCTTGGAATGCTAAAGGTATGCTTGTTGTAAAATAGCATTTAATTTCAATGTTATAGGAGGGTCAATCATTGAATCAATACTTCAGTATTGTTATGCTGCTTATGGGTACTTGCTAATGTGTAATAGTTGAAATAGATGGCTGCCTGAATAGGCGTGCCTAGATTTTTTGAAGTAACTTTTATTTCTACCAAATCTCCTCTTTTAAATTCATCCTCCAAGCAAGGAGAAGACTAAGCCTAGCTTGTGAATTCTCCTTGGGTAATTATTTGCCTGTATGGATCTAAATAAGAAATAGTAAACGATTTGGCTTGATTGGATGTGCTTGAAACAGCATAAGATATTATTGTTTCAGGTACTTGTTAAATACCACAGAAACTTAACCCTAAAACGCCAAAAAATAATAGAGCTCGGACCATGCTCTAATTTAAGCCGCTTGGAAAGATTGTTAGTCTTTAAAACCTATTTTTTTGTGAGTGCCATCGCACAAAGGCATTTTCAATGATTCGCCACATCGACATAAGGATATACGTTCCTTTTTTTCTTGAACAACACCTTCAGCCAAAATTTCAAAATCTCCTTCCAATCTAAATGGACCGTTTGGCACCATGCTTATTTGCCCTTCCTTTATTTTAATTTCCATAGCTAGTTTTTGTGGTTGGCGAATATAGCTTAGTCGAAATGGATTGGCAAAGCTTATTTGATAAGAGTTACTGATCCTTTGTATTTCCATTCTTTCCCAAATACGTCTATTACCTTGGTTCTCCAGATGTAAATATCCTCCTTGGCAGGAATATCTCCAGACCTGCCATCCCAACCGGATGATGGGTCTTTACCTAAAAATATTTGTTCACCCCAACGGGTAAATATCCTCAATTCATAAGATAGAATAGCATAACCTTTCTGAAGGAAAACATCATTTATGCCATCATTGTTGGGGCTAAATGCATTGGGAGAGAAAAATTTATATTCAGGTTCGATGTAAATAGATTGGACCGATGTATCTAAACATCCAATAGGAGTGATTACAATGTGATGGATATCGTACCAACCCGTATCAGGGAAAACATAGCTTATGGTATCGCCAACAAATGTTTGTCGCTCTATGATAAAGGAAGAGCTTACCGTATCTCCAGAATTGCTGTAGAAGGTAATCTCCGGGTCAAACATTGAACTTGAATAGGTAGATGCTGTAAATGCACTGGTAGGATCCTTATGTACATAAACAGCATTAGGTATTAGAAACGAATCTGGCATGGTACAAAAGCTGTCAGCTGTAGCAATTAACATCACATCATATCGTCCAGAATTTTGATAGGTATTGGTAGGATTCGCGATAGAGTCAATATTACCATCGCCAAATTTCCAGTAATAATATAGAGGTCTGTAAGAGCTACTACTATCTTTAAAATTCACAGTTAATGGTGCGCAGCCTTCAAAAGGTGAATAATTGAAATAAGCCTCGGTTTCTGGATAAACCGTAACCGTTTCATAACTGGAATCTCTGCATCCGAAATCGATAACGGTAAATTTTATGGTATAGGCTCCTGTATCCGAGAAACTATATATGGTGCTAGAGGTTCTAAAGGTGTCATTTTCTATGGTAAAGAAATACGCTGCGTTTGGAGAAAAAGTATTGACATGTACAGATGTAAATCTAAACGCATTACCTGTAATACATTGGTTATTAGTATTTGTAACGAATTCGGAATCAGAAAAATCGCTAATTTGTAAACTGCCAAATACGGTAGAGTCGCAACCATTTTCTGATATGGTCAACGAATAGGTTTGTATCCCTGTACTGCTAAAACTTACACTATCGACATAAGCATTAGTGTCTGATGATATAGAGGAGTTTGCACCAAAATCCCAAAGGAAAGTTGCGTTTGGACCATAGCTACCTAGGGTAGCATCAAAAGAATAATAGTTGTTATTGAGGCATTGTGTTTCCTTAGTGCGTAATACAGGAATTGGCCTTGGACTAATCCAAACGGTATCTATAAAACTGTCGGAGCATTGATATTCTGATACCGTTAATTCAATCAATTCGAAACCTGAAGAATCAAAGCTAATTCCCATAGCCATATCCGAGTTGCCAGAGCTAGGGTTTCCATTTATACCAAAGTCCCAATTGAAAATGGCATTTGATTCGTATGTAATATCGGTTGCCTGAAAATTGAAAATATTTCCTAAAATACACTGTAAACTATCGCTATTCAATAGATTCCATTCAGCATTAGGATGTTCAGAAATATAGATGTTAAATCCGCTTGAATCGATACACCCATTGTCCGAAATAATAAGATTTACCAAATGTGTTCCAGCTACTTGAAAAACAATTCCGCTTGGGTTTTCCAAATTGCTAGAAGAAGGTAAGGCGTTTTCGAATGACCATTGGAACACTGCGCTATCATCAAAGCTGGACTTCGAAGCGGAGAAATCAAATGAATTCCCAGTAATACACTGTGAGGGAACAGAATCGATACTAGAAATTGGTGGTGGACTGATGAAGATACTGTCAAAGTAAACATCGGCACATCCAATATCATTAATGTAAAATGCAACTTGATGGTAACCAATCTGATCGAAAATAATTCCATTTTGATTTAACCCAAATCCAGTGTCAATAGATGCATTTTCGATTACCCAATAAAATGTAGCGCTATCAGAATAGCTGCCCTCTCCCAAGAAATCGTAGCTATTATTCCCTACACATTGTACGGTTTTATTGGCAAAATAGGGTTGACTTCTAGGGATTATAAACACAGAATCGACATAGGAACGATCGCATCCATTTAAGGAGAAATTCAGATTTACTGTTTGCCATCCAGTATCTTGAAAAACAATATTGTTAGCCTCAAATCCAATTGCCGAATCAGGAGAAGCATTTTCAAAGTACCACGCTACTTGAGTGCTGCTATCACTTATGTTTTCAGCTTGGAAGTTGTATTGATTATTGTCTACACATTGTATCTCAGAATTTACAAAATAAATGTCTGGTACCGGCTCTACGTATACCGAATCGATAAAACTACTAGTACATGAAAAGTCCGTTACAATCAGTTCTATGATTTGATATCCCGTATCGTTAAAACTAATTCCTGATACATTTTCGCTACTTAATGAATCTGTGCTGGAATTTTCGAAATACCATGTCCAGCTAGCTTGTTCGGAATAGCTTCCAGTACTAATAAAATCAAAACTATTTACGTGTAAACAAGTTGTCGAATCGCTAACTATAAAACCGGAAACTGGTTCTGGGTTTACATAAAAGTTGATGCTCTGATTGGAGTCACATCCGTTTTCTGAAATATTAAGGATAATTTGATGCCAGCCCGTATCAGTAAATGTCACTCCATTTACAAGCTTTCCTGCCGCATTGCTCGGTGAGGCATCTGATCCGAAATCCCAGAAGAATACTGCATTGGTATCATGGATGCTTGACAATCCATCAAAATTATAACTATTGGATGCTACACACTGACTATCTACAGGTTGAATAATAGGAATTGGAATTTTACTCAGAAATACCGAGTCGGTATATGCCTTGGTACATCCATTTAGGCTATAAAATAAATTTACTTGTTGCCAACCAAATTCATGAAACACAACATTATTCGCAATATCACCAATTGCTGAATCAGGAGAAGCATTTTCAAAGGCCCAGCTAATTTGGGTACTATTATCAGTAATATTTAAAGCTTGAAAATCATAACTATTGTTCTTGAAACATTGGACTTCCGAGTTGCTAAAATAGGGGTCGGGTCTTGTGGTAACATATACCGAATCGGTGTAATAGTGAGAACAAGATAAATCCGTGACAATTAATTTTATACTGTGGTAACCAGTATCATTGAAACTAATATTGTAGGCGTTTTCAGTACTTAAGGAATCTATGTTGGCATTTTCAAAATACCATTTCCAAGACGCTTGCAAGGAGTAAGAGCCTGTATTTTTAAAATCAAAATTATTGACATCAATACAAGTAATTGCATTGGCAATTTCAAAACGGGAAGTTGGAACTGCTGTGATGTAAAATTGGCTGGTGTCAATCACAATACATCCATTTTCTGAGATTGATAACCTTACTTGGTGCCAGCCGGTGTCGCTAAATGTTACTCCGTTTACTTGTTTTCCCGCGGAAAAAGATGGAGTTGCATCTGATCCAAGATCCCAGCTATATACTCCATTGGTGTCACTAATGCTTGATAGACCATCAAAATTGAAACTATTGGAGGCAATACATTGGCTATCAACTGGCAAAATAATTGGGGTGGGAGTAGGTGTAATGAATATGGAGTCTTCATAATAATCAGAACAACCATTTTCTTCGATTTCAAGACTAACATAATGCCAGCCTAAAGTATCCCAACGAACCATTGTTGGGTTTTCTTGCAGGCTGTTTGTTGGGTTCGAATACCCACCAAAACTCCAAGTAAAATGAGCACTATCACCATATTTTCCAGTGTTTATAAACTCAAAACTATTGCCAGCAATACATTGAATACTATCGGTGGTGATTTTGAAATTACTGATTGGAGGTGGAGTAACACGCACCTGGGTTGTAAAGATGTCTAAACACGTATCCTCTTGTAAAATTAAATATACGTTAAATCGTCCAGTGGTATCATATGAAATGGCTGGAGGAGTCTCTAGATTCACCGTATCCAAATTAGCACGGTCACCAAACACCCACATAAAATCGGTGTTTGTTGTATAGGTACTTCCAGAATAATCGAAATTAAAGCTATTGACAAGAATACATTGTGCTTCCTCTTGAGCTACAATCCCCACTGGTCCAGGGCTCAAATCTGCCGAATCGATATATACAACCATACAACCGTGGCTATGTACTCGTAATTCTATTTCATTGAAACCGACTTCTGAGAAGCGAACCCCATTTAGTTCCTTTTGATTAGAATAATTTGGTGTTCCTGATGGAATAATCCATTCAAAAGTGGCTTGGGTATCAAAGGTGCCCTCTGCAAGGAAATCATATGAATTGCCCGAGATACATTGGTTTTCGGGTTGTTGAAAGTAAACATTTGGAACGGGGCTGATATATACAGAATCGGTATAGGTATCTGTGCAGCCATATTCATAAACAGTGACACTTACTACATGCCAGCCTGTATCTGAAAACGTTACCGTTGATTTTTTGACACTGTCTACATTTGGTGTGCCATCACTTCCCAAATCCCAAGCAAAAGAACTGGCTTTGCTAAAATATCCATTCGCTACAAAATCAAATGAGTTGTTGGCAATACATTGCGTGTCTTGTTTGGCGAAAAACACATTTGGTTCGGCTGTTACTAATATCTGTTGCGGGAAAGTGTCGGTGCAACCATATTCAGTAATAATTAATTCAACAGTATGCAGGGCAGCAGCATCAAAGCTTAGACCCAGTACATTTTCTGTATATCGACTAGGAGGTCCCAATGGTCCAAAATTCCATTCAAATTTTGCATTGCTAGAGTAGGTGCCTTCGTTGAAAAAATCAAAATCGTTAATTAGGATACATTGAGGAGCACCAGCAGTATAATTTGCCATTGGAGCATCAAACAACTCGAATGATTGGCTGTAAATAGATGAACAGCCATTTTCTTCAACATAAATGCTTACCATTTTTTGACCAATAGTTGCATACTGTACTCCGAAAACGGATCGATCAGAATCACTGGATATGCTATCGATGATGAAATCGGCACCAAAATCCCAACTATATATGGCACTGTCACCAGCAATGCCATTAAAAATAAAATTTAATGGAGAAGAACTGATACAGGTATCTATTATAAAATCAAAGTTGGCAAGGGGTTCGGGGCTGATATGAATGGTGTCGGAAAACACGGAAATACAGTTGTCGAAGATGGTGGTAAGTGTGATAATATGCAGTCCTGTAGTATCGAAAGAAATGTTGTTTGGGTTGGCAATATTGGTGTCTTCCGGTCCGTATATGCCAAAATCCCAATGTGTACTTGTACCAGGATTTGAATAGTTTCCAAGGTGATTGAAGTCGAAACTGTTTCCAATGATACATTGGGTAGTAGGGCTAATAAAGTAGGATGTTGGTGCAGGGGCCACATAAAATGTGTCCTTGAAGACCTCCAAGCAACCATTTTCCTCAATGCTTAAACTAACAATGAATTCACCAGTATCTTGGAAGGTGAATTGATAAATTGAAGTATCGTTGATGCTTGAAGTAGAATGAATATCCCATCGTGTGCTATCTCCAAAATTCCAGGTGTAATTTGCGGAATCACCATTCGATCCGGTAAATATAAAGTCAACAGTATCTAGTATTAAGCAAGAATTAGAAACTAGAGTGAAATCCGGGATAGGGTCAGGACTAACAAAGATGGAATCAATTAAAGAAACGTAACAGGGGCCATCTTTTACATCAAGCCTAAATACATGAAATCCGATACTATCGAAATTTACTACCAAAGAGTCCTTTTTAGAAGTGCTGATAGAGGCATTTTGATTGAATGTCCAGTTATAGCTAGCATTTGGACTAAAAAAGCCACCAATGTTTAGGCTAAAGCTGTTGCCTTCGAAACACTGCACTTTCTCCGAGTTTATTTCAATTGTGGGTTCTGGCAACTGTTGTACATATAAACTATCTATCAGTGTATCACTACATCCATTATCTTCTACAATCAATCTAATGTAGCTATATCCAGTTTGAAAATATACCACCCCTTTGATAGAGTCACCTTCCGCTTTCCTGACATTTGCGCCAACATGCGCCCATCTTATGGTTCTGTTGGAAGAATGGAGAGATTGAGAAATTAACATTAAGGTATCCGAAATACAAAGGCTATCAGGTAAAGTGAAAATTGCAGTGGGTGATGGTTTAACCAATACCGATAAATTATCGGTATACGAGCATGTTTTGTTGTCTACCGTTAAACTTATATTTTGCATTCCTGGCACAGCAAATTTTATTCCCTGTGGGCTTAAGTCGCTGGATGTAGCAGGTATTCCATTAGGGCCAAAATCCCAAGTGATGGAGTTTTCAGGATTATAGTTTCCAGTAAATTCAAAATCAAAAGAATGACTATTTTCACATTGCTCGGATATATTAGATATGCTTATTGAATCAATAAGGTAGTAAACTTCAAATAGTTTAGTGACACTCATTTCACAGGTCATCCCTTCGTTAATGGTTAGGGTAACCCAATAATCTCCCGGAGCTGAGTATCGATGAAATGGATTTTCTTGTGAAGAGGTGTCATTATCTCCGAAGTCCCATAAATACGACATGGCATTTATGCTGGTGTCTCTAAATTGAACGCCAAGGTCACCACAATAACCAGCCTCTATAGTTTGAGATTGAGAATCAAAAATAGCGTCTGTAGGCTCAGGAGTACAATTGGTGATGTTAAACATGTAATCGCGATTACCTTCATTGATCAACACGCCATTACGGAATTCTTCAAAACACACTGAATATACGTATTGACCTAATTGGTCAGCAACTCCTTCCAGTAGCCCTGTGTTAGGGTCTAAAGTAAATGGTGTTGCCGATGGTAGTTGATCTTTGGTGCTATAACCAATAGCCCAAGGTACTGTAGAATAAGGTCGCGGGATGAATTCTGGTCCAGCTCCAGCTACTCCAATACGCCCTTTGGGATCACAAAAACTGTAAATAATTACATCACCATCTACATCGGTAACAGAATGATCGAATCGAACGGTGTCATTGACACATATATTTGGAGGAGGGTCTAGGTTGAAAGTAGGGCCGTTATGTGCTCCTCCTGAAAAAGGATCACTTGGATCTGGAACAGTGCAGTAAAAGATAGCTCCATAATTTTCTGGGTTATTCAAGTTTAATACGTTGGGTGAGCGATTGAATTCTTCCAGATGCAAGCTAAAACCACCTAATCCACTCTCCAATGTGGTAATTACACTATAAATTTCTTTTTTAACACAGGTTCCTGGAGGTGGGTTTAAGCAAAGATTTAAATTGTAAGTAGAGTCAACCGATCCTGAATAAATTTCTGTAGCAGTTAATAAGCGAGGGGTTCCGTCTACTACATTAAAAGCCCATACATAGACTTCTGAGGGGTCTGTTGCACTCTCACAATCGTAAAATAGCGTAACAAAAATTTGGTACTGATCATTGCCAAGTGAGGTATACGTAATGTCGCCACCATACACGTGCTCTGCATTTAAGGTGCTCGCAAAGGTAAGGGTGAGAGTCATTAAGACTAGAAGGTATTTCTGCCAAGTCTTGAGTATGTCTGAAGAAATATTCATTACCCTTGCAAAAGTAACAAATGTGAGGCTATTATTGTCTTTCAATGATTGAATAGTATAAAGAGGTAGAAGTTAGGGAATTACCGATTTATATCACCGAATTAACTGATTATTATGAATTTAAGTTATTGGGAGCGCCAGCAGTGGTTTGGCGATTTTGATGTGGTAATAATAGGTTCTGGTATCGTTGGTTTAAGTGCGGCACTACAACTTAAACGAAGAGAAGGAAGCCTAAAAATTGCTGTTTTAGAGCGTGGTTTTTTACCTACAGGGGCAAGTACCAAAAATGCTGGTTTTGCTTGTTTTGGCTCTCCATCCGAAATATTGGATGATTTAAAGTCTCATTCGGAAAAAGAAATCATTGAAACCATTACCAAGCGTTATCAAGGTTTACAATTACTGTTGGATGAAGTTGGTGAGTCTAAATTGGGCTATCTGCAATGGGGAAGTAATGAGTTGTTTACAGCTGCTCAAAACGAGTTGTTTGAAAAATGCGAGAGTCAGTTAACTTATTTAAATGGTTTGGTTCAAGAAGCAACGGGATTGAAAGAAGCTATGTTTTTGAATTCAAACTCGATAAAATCGTTTGATTTTAGTGGGTTTGACCAAGCTATAGGCCATCAATTTGAAGGGCAAATAGATTCTGGGAAAATGATGCAACAGCTTCTGTCAAAAGTTGAAGCCTTGGGGGTTTCTGTTTTTAACGGTTTTAAGGTTGCTCAGCTTCATTCGGACACTCCTTTTTGTGAGATTGTCGAGAAATCTGGAGTAACTATAAGAAGTAAGCAGGTAATAGTTGCAACCAATGGATTTGCGCAGCAATTGATGCCAGAATTGGTTGTGAAACCCGCTAGAGCACAGGTCTTAATAACAAAGCCAATTCGGAATTTAAAGGTAAAAGGTACTTTCCATATGGATGAGGGTTATTATTATTTTAGGAATGTGGGTGACAGGATTTTATTTGGAGGAGGTCGTAACCTCGATTTTGAGGGAGAAACGACCACGGAAATGGAATTGAGTGCTATTATTCAGCATCAATTGAAAGGTTTGTTACAAGAGAAAATCGTACCGAATCATTTAGTCGAAATTGATTATTCATGGTCTGGAATTATGGGAGTAGGAAATCAGAAAAAGGCCATTGTAAGCGAAGTACAGCCAAGGGTTTTTTGTGCAGTTCGCTTAGGCGGAATGGGTATCGCTATTGGATCTCAGATTGGTAAAGAAGTTGCTGACTTGTGTTTAGGGATTAATGAGTAGGAAAAGTTTTTAGGGCCTCGTTATACGCACTTTCGAATGCTAAAACATTAATTTTAGATTCAATTTTTTCGGCCGCCATAAAGGTAATTAGTTTCTCTGTAGGCATATTACCTGTTAAATCATCCTTAGCCATTGGACAGCCACCAAAACCTTTAATGGCGCCATCAAACCCTCTACATCCACTATCATATGCAGCCTTCACCTTTTCGTGCCAAGTGTCAGGCGTGGTATGGAAATGAGCGGTAAAATCTACAGAGGGTAAAGCGGGAATTAATGTTTCGAATAGAGGTTTAATAGTGGCTTTGTTGGCAATACCAACGGTGTCGGAAAGTGCTATTGTTTCAACCCCAATTTCTGCTAATTTTTTCGCCCATTTAATAACAATTTCTGGTGTCCATTCATCACCATAAGGGTTGCCAAACCCCATTGATATATATACAACAAGCTTTTTGCTGTGTTTAACAGATAGTTCTTGAATTTCCTTGACATTGTCAAAAGCCTCTGCCAAACTTTTATTGGTATTGCGTTGTTGAAAGGTTTCAGACACAGAAAAAGGAAAACCTAGGAAGCTAATTTCTTTATGGATACAAGCTTCTTCCGCACCACGAACATTAGCTACAATAGCCAGTAGTTTAGTTTGAGTATGAGCCAGATTTAATCCCTTTAAAACCTCTGAGGTATCAGCTAATTGTGGGATAGCTTTTGGAGATACAAAACTTCCGAAGTCCAAAACATCAAATCCTACAGCTAATAAGGAGTTTAGGTAGTCGATTTTTCTCTGCGTGGGAATAAACTTTTCAATGCCTTGCATCGCATCCCTAGGACATTCGGTGATTTTCATCTGAGATGTAGTATTTGCTATGAATTAATATGTAAAGTAAGTGAATTTCAAAAACATACACCTCCAATATTTTCAGTTCTATCCACGATTAAATATAAGTGGGTAATTGTCCTTAGTCTATTGTGAATATTTCAAGGTAAATTGTAACTTGAAATACTTAATAAGACTGGGTTTGTTGTTGAAATTTATCCAGTCTTTGTAAGGCTAAAAGGCTTGATAAGATGCATGTATGTGCATAGAATATTTATGAATAAGAGCTACTATAGAGAGACCTACACTAAATTTTGCTCCTCCATGAAAACGCTAATTGGTATTGTTGTACTAGTTATGATGTTTGGTGAAGGTATGCTCTATGCGCAATCATCTTGTGACAATAATACCCCTTCTACTACCTTAGATTTTTCAAATAATTCCGATACAGTTTGGGTCAGTCCATCAATTCAACGTAGAGGAAACTGCTGTTCTACTAGTAATCCTGATCGTTGTTTGGAGTTTGTAATTACACTTTCTGAAGACGCAGAAGGATTGGAATTTGATATTGATGAGGGTGCCGAACCTTCTGGTTCCGGGTTCTATCAAATTAATTGTGGTCCCTTGATCCCTTTGGGTACTACGGTTTGCCTTTCTGGCCCAGGACCCCATTACCTTACTATGTGTAAGCCGGGGGCCAATGAAAACACGTATACTATCAGGTCTGTTCCCAAGCCTGTTGTGGGGCCTCCTATTGCTGTAAACGATGGGTGTACTGGTTTTGTATATGCAACTGGTTTTCAAGAGTCTACAATTGAGTGGAATACTGTTTATCCAGGCTCTTATGGTGATTATAACGGGTTTATGTCTTGCCAAACAGCGTGTGATACGGTAGTTGTAACAGCAGCGGTAGGATATCCAGCCTATATCGATTTTGAAATACGAGGTCTTGCGAATTCAGAATGTACCACAGACACTATTGTGGATACAGTAAGAGTGTATTTCAATCCTTCATTACTGGTTGCCTTGGAGGATACCGTCTATGTCTGCGCGGGTTATGATACAGTGGCGGTAACGGCAAATGGAGGTGGTGGTACACCCCCTTATAGTTTTGTCTGGTCTACTGGCGATACTACTGCATCGGTATTATTGGGCCCAGGTCAATATACAGTGGAAATCAGCGATACTTCCGACTGTCCTCCAGCTTACGATACCATTCAAGTTGTTTCGGTGGCTAACAATGTCGAGGCAGATGCTGGAGCAGATTCCATATATTTTTGTTCAGCAGACTCCACCTTCGCCCTGACTGGAACTGTAGTCGAGGCCATTGGAGGAGTTTGGTTTGGAGGAGAGGGGAGTTTTTCTCCTTCTGACACTGGTTTTTCTGTGGATTATGCTCCAAGTGCGGCCGAATATGATTTGGATTATATCGAATTGTATTATAGAACATATGGTTCGGATCCTTGTCCATCCGACACAGATACTGTAAAAATATTTTTAGAAGACCTAGATGGGAGCTTAACTTTTGATGAGTCTAATAGTTCCTGTAAAAATGCTGACGATGCTTGGATTAGTCTGCATGTTCAATTTGCTTTT
>JBLHRE010000007.1:0-27056 GCA_047625765.1 Flavobacteriales bacterium | reverse complement strand
TGTGTTTGTGTCTAAGAACACCGAATTAGGTGTATATACATTAAATGTGAGTACTTATATTTGCAATATGAAAATTCAAAGCATAGGAGATGAGATTCAGCAATCGGTTTTCTTTCTCAGCCATTTCTCAAACCACATTAAAGATTAAATCCGATTCCCTAGGCGGGAAGGATGCTTTTGTTACCTATTATGCGTAACCGATTCTTCGGGTTATTTCAGCTATCAAATACCCGACAGTTCTTGGGTGCCATTAAGGTCCTTAGACGAAAATGAAAGTTCGTTGACAGTGGGAGATGCTTCTTTGGGCGATTTTTGTTTCTTCAGCATAAATCAATCTTCACCTACGATTGGAGTTGGGAAGAAGAGCAAAAGAATGTTGAGAAAGACTTTAACGTCATAGAAACGGGTGAGATTTTTTTAAATGGAAAGCAGAGGCATTACAATCTAATTTTATTTATAGATGACAATCCTCCGATGATTTCATTTTACGTCACTGTTATTGATACTGCTAATAAAAGACAATATACTTTAAGCTTGGTAATTGAGTATTCTGAAGATTACAAAACAAGGATTTGTAATTTGAAACCCTTGCTTGAAAGTTTTAAAATGATAATATAATTGATTCTACTAACCGTTTTGGTGTTTTGGGTTTGCCAGAGGCTTGGGAAGCGTTTGTAGCGGTAGCTATGGGTGTTTTAAAAGAGGAGATTCCAAGTCTCGATAAGAAACGTAAATCGATAGATGAGTTTGTTTTTTCTGAAGCTTATGTGAAATAAGAAAGCTTAAAATAGTAGGAGAAATAGATGTATACAACAAAAAAATAGCGGCCAATTGGCCGCTATTTTTATAGGTAGTAATTTCTAGTTATTACTCATAGTATCTTCTATTAAATGATTGAGGTATTCTTTATGTGCAATGGTCAGTTTATCTTGTTTGCTACTAACTCTAAGCATAGATTTTATTCTATTCAATTCGGCATAAGCCAAAGCTTTGCTAGATTGATTGTAGCCTTTAGCATCCATTTGTTTAATCAAGCGTTGGGTGTACTCGGTTTGTAAATTTACACGTATGCTATTAACGTTTTTGTAAGCATCTGCTTTAAAAATAGCATCTGTTAAATCTCGCATAACTTCAGATAATACGTATGTGTTGCCGTAGAATTCGCTGTCCAAAATTCTTTGTTGTACAGTAGTGTGGAAGAAGTGATTTAAAACATCGCTTTGCATTGCAATAACGGTTTTGTGAATCCTAGGGTCTTCAGTTTCGCTAAAGTGATTGAAGCCTCTTCTTTGCAATTGCAAATATTGCATCAAATCTCCATCAATATTTATAGCGTTAGGAGCAAAAGCATATGTACTTAATGCGTCCATAGCTTCTTTCTGCACACCATAAGGAACTGGAGTATAAGGCTTGTTTACCCCATTCAGTCCTGCAAAATCCCTTTCGACATAAACACCACCAATTTGACGTGATATTACGCGGTTAGAAATTCCCCATTCTCGCATTAAGATGTTGTGTGCCATTCTAAGATTTCCATAAGACTCACCCTCTGTAACAAACTTATCCTTCAATTTCGGAAGGGTTTCTTTGATCATTTCTAAACGCCCAACAGCGTAGCGCACAGGGTCGTTGGAAAGATCATAGATATTTACTCTTGGGTCAATCCCTCTTCCAGATCCGCGCATGTCATCCGCATCGTTCCCAAACAAATGTCCAGGTTCCGCTGAGCGTGCCAAAATTTTAGATAAACGTTTTTCTTCTGTGGCAGGATCACTTTCTCCAGCAGAATAAGCATACTCAATAGCCCAGTGATCGTAAGGTCCTGGCTTAGAGTCGTAATACTTTCCTTGTTGCTCTTTTAAGGGTCTAAAATTTATAGAAGGATAATCCATTACAGAAGCACACAATCCCAGCTCTTCATTTTTCTTAGGGTCTATAACATCCTCGTAAGACAACCAAGAACTAGCTTTCATGTTGTGATTCAAGCCTAAGGTATGTCCCACTTCATGTAACATCAAACGGTAAAGGGTTTCTTGTACCAACTTCTCTTTAGCCGAAGCATCAAGATCCATGGCTTGCATCATGCTTAATCCTACTTGCAATTCTTGATGTAATACTTCACCAGCAGCACAAAGGTGTGGATCGTTTATGTCGCCTTGCAAAGCTTTCTTTGTACGCAAACGATTGGTAACCGACACAAATTCGATCATGATATCCGCTCCCAAAATTTGTCCTGTTCTTGGGTTTACAAAACTTGGTCCATATCCACCAAAAGGAGGTCTTGGCGAAGAGGTCCATCGGATAACATTGTATCTGATATCACCAGCATCCCAATCTGCATCATCTGGTTGAATTTCTGCAACCATGGCATTTTTAAAGCCAGCTTTTTCAAAAGAGGTATTCCAAGACTCAATTCCGTCTTTTATAATTTGACGGTATTCCAATGGTGTCGTATTTTCAATCCACCATTTAATTGGCTCTACAGGCTCAGAAATCGCATCGCTTGGATTCTTCTTTACAAGATTCCAGCGGTGAATCATATCCTTATAATTATGAGACTTGAAAGTAGTCATATCATTGACCTGTGTCATAAAATAGCCTACTCTAGGATCATCTCTTCTTGGAACGAAATTATTTTCTGGTACGGCAATAAAGCTATGTTGTAGTTTTACAGTAACGTAACGTGCATCAGTAACCGCTTGGCCTCCATAGTTTTTTGGAGCCTTGTTTTCGTAAACATATTCAACTATTACATCTGTATTTTGCGGGTAGTTTCTGATTTCGCTGTACTTGTTTTTCGATTTGCTCAAATTACCAAGCGTAAAACTTTTGCTTCCCGGTCTTGCCGCCCTTTTTATTTGTTGCAGCGATTCACTCATGAACAATTCATCAACAGAAACGATAAATTTCGAGCTATCACCATTAACCGCTTTGATAGGTAGGCTGGCCATAACTGCGCGATTGATGTTTGCACCGGAGGCTTTGCTTAAAGGGTTTTCTGGGTCGAAATAATATGAGGTGTTTTCGTAAACCAGCTCTATTCTATCGAAGTAACGTTGAATGCTAAATATTTTTGAGCCTCTAAAACTTCCTCTATGAAAACCAGCATCCAATACACCATCTTCTACATAAGAGAAATAAATAAATTCTTTTCCAATCTGTTCTTTTTGAATTTCCATCAATAAAGAACCATCTGTATTCTTCTGATAAAGATTGAAAAGGCCCTCGATTGTTTTAGAGCTGTCAATTAGTTTATCTATTGGATCAACTCTGCCCGATGTTGATTTGTTTTTCTTTTTGAAAAGCTGTGCAGAACTTGATTGAGGCAATGCCAACAATCCACCCAGTACAAAAACTGTTAATAGCAATTGCTTTTTCATAAGTTTTATTACTTGTTGATTTTCTTAAAATTGAATGTGATAACTTTTTTCCCATCCAAACTGCTTACTACAGTTTGGATTTTGTTTTTTCCTAACAAATTATAATGTATGCGCTGCGGAAAATCGTGAAGGTTGTTTGCAAATAATGCAGAGCTACCATTAGCTTCTCTAGCGCCAAAGCTTACTGCATTACCATTGTTTTGATTGGAAACTTGGGTGATGTAAGTAAGACTATAGCCAACTTGCGCAATTGCCAATTGTTTGGTAAAAAGGGTGTCGCCATCTTCTAGTTGGTAAGCAAATCCTATTAGATTTTTATGCTGATCGTATTTCCATTGTTCGTAGTAATTCTTTTCAGAATCTAGCCAATAGCCCTCCATCCAATAAAGTTCGTTACTGTCGAACCTACTACAGCTAGATAAAAATACAGTGGCTAATATTATAAAAGGATAAAAATACAGTCTCATTAATGGGCTATTTCGCTAATGAATTTTATACGCAATAGGCGTAACTCTTGCTCGCTGAAATCACCTTCAAACTCTTCAAGGGCATCTTGAATTTTATCTGTTTCAGCTTCCATAAAGTACTCATGTATTTCTTCTTGAGCTTCATCCTCTAAAAGCTCATCGAGATAATAATCCAGATTGATTTTTGTTCCAGAATAAACGATGTTTTCTATTTCAGTAATTAATTCATTCATACTTAAACCTTTGGCAGCAGCAATATCCTCTAAGGGAAGTTTCCTGTCTGAACTTTGGATAATGTATACCTTTAATCCAGATTTATTGACAATAGACTTTACGACCATATCTTGAGGGCGATCGATATCGTTTTCCTCAACATAATTTGCAATTAATTCTACAAAAGCCTTTCCATATTTTTTAGCTTTTCCTTCTCCAACGCCTACAATGTTTTTCATTTCGTCTAGCGTAATAGGGTACTGTACCGCCATGTCTTGTAACGAAGGTTCCTGAAAAACAACAAAGGGAGGAACTCCTTTTTGTTTGCCAACTTTCTTGGTTAAATCTTTAAGCATTGGTAGCAGCTTGGTGTCGAAACTACCGCCACCACCTCTTGGCGATGGGTCGTCATCTGCAAGGTGCGTGTAATTGTGATCTTCGGTTAGTTGAAAGGAAGTAGGAGATTCTATAAATTGTTTTCCTTTTTCTGATATTTTAAGAACACCATATTGTTCGATGTTTTTAGAAACTAAGCCTTCTACATAAATTTGCCTACTAACGGCAAACCAAAAAGCATCGGTATGGGGTTTGCCTTTGCCGAAAATTGGCAATTCGTGACCTTTGTGGTCTTCTACTAAAGGTGTTTTGTTGCCAATTAAGGTTTGTACGAGTTCTCTAGATTTTAGTCTTTCGCCTGTCTCTACAACACATTGTAGGAATAATTTAACCTGATCCTTACCCTCGACCTTTTTTCTAGGATGATAGCAATTGTCACACATCTTGTTACATCCCACTTCCGAAAATTCTTCTCCAAAATAATAGAGCAAGAATTTCCTTCTACATATAGATGTTTCGGCATAAGAAACAGTTTCGTAGAGTAAATTGCGGCCAACTTCTTGTTCGGCAACAGGTTTACCTTGCATAAACTTCTCAAGCTTTTCGATGTCCTTATAGCTGTAAAAGGCCAAGCAATGTCCTTCGCCACCATCTCTACCAGCTCTACCGGTTTCTTGATAATAGCTTTCTAAACTTTTAGGAATATCGTGGTGGATTACAAAACGTACGTCTGGTTTGTCGATCCCCATTCCAAATGCAATGGTTGCAACAATTACATCGGTATCTTGCATTAAGAAAGCGTCTTGATGTCTGCTTCTACTTCCAGCATCCAATCCAGCATGATAAGGCAAGGCTTTAATTCCGTTTACCTGTAGAGTTTGGGCAAGTTCTTCTACTTTCTTTCTACTTAAACAGTAGACAATCCCACACTGACCTGTTCTTTCTTTTACAAAGCGAATAATCTCTCGTAAAACATTTTGTTTGGGTCTAACTTCGTAGTATAAATTATCGCGGTTAAACGAAGATACATAATTAATGGCCCCGTCCATACCAAGATTCTTTTGGATGTCTTCTCTAACCTTTGGGGTTGCAGTAGCCGTTAGGGCAATAATAGCCTCTTTGCCAATTTTACCAATAAGTGCCTTTAGGTTTCTGTATTCTGGCCTAAAATCATGTCCCCATTCCGAAATACAATGCGCTTCATCGATCGCGTAAAATGAAATTTTTACAGATTGTAAAAACTCAACATTCTCTGGTTTAGTAAGTGATTCTGGCGCAACATATAGCAACTTTGTTTTACCATTCTTAACGTCCTCCTTTACTTGAAGTGCCTCTTTTTTAGTTAAAGAGGAGTTTAAAACGTGGGCAATGCTATTTTCTGTGGCAAAACCTCTTATGGCATCCACCTGGTTTTTCATCAGCGCAATAAGCGGAGAAACTACAATAGCAGTTCCTTCAGATATTAATGCCGGTAATTGGAAACAAAGAGACTTACCACCTCCAGTTGGTTTGATGACAAAAGTGTCATTACCTGCTAATAAATTGGTGATAATTGCCTTCTGATTTCCTTTGAATTGACTGAAGCCAAAAAAGCGTTTCAGTTCTGCAGATAAATCAATATTCGATACGCTCATTCGTGTCGTGTTTCCTAAACTAAAATTGAATAGTTTTGCGGCTAGATTCCGCAGTTAACTTTTTGAAAGGTCAGTGATTTGTCCGAAAGTAAAAAATGAAATCGCGGATAGTATTATCAAGCGACTAGAGTTCATGCTCGGACGTCACAATTATTAAATGACCCTTAAATATGCCTAAGACCGAAGATACAAAAAGAACTCAAGGTGAAATGTCTTTTTTGGATCATTTAGAGGTATTGCGTTGGCATTTGGTTCGATCTGTTGCTGCCATCCTTATTTTTGCCGTGGGAGCCTTCGTTGCTAAGGAATTAGTCTTCGACACAATTATTCTTGGGCCTCAAAAAGCAGATTTCATTTCTTATAGATTAATGTGTCAAATTTCTCAGTTTTTGGGGATGAGCGATGCCTTATGTATAGATGATATGCCATTTCATTTAATGAATATTAGTATGGCGGGTCAGTTTACTACCCATTTATGGGTAGCCTTTGTAGCCGGACTTATAGTAGCATTTCCCTATTTACTTTGGGAGTTTTGGCGTTTTATCCAGCCAGCTCTTCAGGTTTCGGAAAAGAAATATGCCAAAGGAGTCGTGTTTTTTGCTTCGATGTTATTTTTGATAGGCGTTAGTTTTGGGTATTTTTTAATTGCACCATTGTCAGTTCATTTTCTAGGATCTTATCAGGTGTCAGAAGCAGTGCCAAACCAAATAGGCTTAAACTCTTATATATCCACCGTAACAACAATTGTACTAGCAGGAGGATTGATTTTTGAACTGCCAATATTGGTTTACTTTTTAGCTAAAATCGGAATTCTTAGCCCAGACAGTATGCGTACGTACCGCAAGCACGCTTTTGTTGCTACCTTAATTATTTCAGCTATTATTACACCACCAGATATCTCTAGTCAATTAATGGTGACATTACCATTAATAGTGTTGTATGAAATAAGTATTAAAATTGCAGCGCGAGTTGTAAAAAAAGAACAGAAAATTAATGGGTGAGTTGGTTAGCGAATTCAACGAGTATCGCGAAAAAATGAATTTTCGCTTATTGGAAGGCGATAATAAAGTGTTGAAACGTATCTTTAATTTAGATACAAATGCCTTTATGGATGGTGCCTTACCCAACAAAACAAAAGAGTTGTTGGGCTTGGTCTCATCTATGGTTCTTAGATGCGATGATTGTATTAAGTATCATTTGGGTCAATGTTTTAATGCCAGAGTTAAAAAAGCAGAATTAATGGAAACACTTTCCATTGCAACCTTAGTTGGAGGTACTATTGTTATTCCACACTTAAGAAGAGCGGTGGAATATTGGGATCAATTAGAAAGTGAAGCTTAAATGAAATTACGAGCCGAAAATATTGTCAAATCATACAAAAACAGAAAGGTTGTAAAGGGCGTTTCTGTTGAGGTAAATCAAGGTGAGATTGTAGGGCTACTGGGGCCAAATGGCGCTGGTAAAACCACGTCTTTTTACATGATGGTAGGTTTAATTCGCCCTAACGAAGGAGAGGTTTATCTAGAAGATGAGCGAATTACCGAGTTGCCAATGTACCAACGTGCCAAGCGAGGTATTGGTTATCTAGCACAAGAAGCTTCGGTTTTTAGAAAGCTTAGCGTAGAAGATAATATCAAGGCTGTTTTAGAAATGATGGACCTTTCTAAAGAGGAGCAAAGTGCTAAATTAGAAAGCCTGCTGAATGAATTTGGATTACAACATATAAGAACAAGCAGAGGAGATTTATTATCTGGAGGAGAAAGAAGAAGAACCGAAATAGCAAGATGTCTTGCGGCAAACCCTAAATTTATTTTACTAGACGAACCCTTTGCAGGAGTTGATCCCATTGCTGTGGAGGATATTCAAGAGATTGTTTCCAAACTAAAAGAAAAGAATATCGGTATTCTTATAACCGACCACAATGTTCAAGAAACCTTGTCTATTACAGACAGAACCTACCTTTTGTTTGAAGGGAATATTTTAAAGTCTGGAACTGCTGAAGAATTGGCATCAGACGAAATGGTAAGAAAAGTTTATTTGGGTACTAAATTTGAACTCCGAAAATAAATTATTCTTGCGCTTTTTTGCTTCGCTTTTCTTCTTCCTTAATTGCCTTTTCTAATTCTTTTAATTCTTTTTTGATAGAGCTTATGCTCTTCTTTAAAGTGTTGGCTTTTCCATCAAATGCCTTATAGGTTCCCTTTTTTGCGTTATAATCTTCTTCTAAGGCTTTTATCTGTGATTTTAATTTTTCGATAATTTCCTTTTCACTTTTCATCTGGCTTTTTAATCGACCCAATTCTTTGTTTTGGGTTGATAGCTGTTCGTTTAATTGAGAAATACGGGCGGGTTTATTACTAACCGTTGGAGCATCATTTTGAGCGATTCCATTGAACGTGATAAAACCGAATGCGATAATTATAAATACTTTCATAGCTATTTAGCTTCCTTCGAAGATACCTAAACGGAATGAGTTTTGCATTTTTTGATTTGATATTATATTAATTTTAAAAAGCAATACTATGAAAGCGCTAAAGGTATGGGTGATGACGGGGTCCTTAATTATTTCTAGCATGTCGGTGGAATCCCAGAATGAAGTACGAATATCCCAAAACGGGAAATTTATTTCGGGATTAGAGTATAGGACTAATGATATTAAAGGAGTACAAAACCATGAAAAGAAACATAGTTTTAGGCAGCACTCTCTAAAATCATCAACATGTGATGACGTGTTATTTTTTGAAGGCTTTGAGGATTCGAAAAATATACCCTATGATTTTATTAACATAGATGTAGATGCCAATACCGATGCCAATGATAGATCAGGTGACTGGTATGTATCAAGCACCAATGAAACTATTGAGGGAGACTCAAATTTTGCCGCTTCCTCTTCTTCTTGGTTCAGTCCATCTGGACAAGCCAATAATTGGTTAATTACGCCTGCAATTAACGTTTGTGATGTTGGTTACGAATTGGTGTGGAAATCAGCACCTATTGAAGGCCCAGCATATATGGATGGGTATAAGGTGTTAATATCTGTAACAGACAGCCAATTGGTTTCCTTTACAGACACTATAGCGGTGTTTGCCGAGGATTTAACAGGAGCGGGAATTCTATTTTCTGATGGCATAAAACACACATCATATATAGGTTATAACGGTTTGTTGCAACCTTGGTCTTTCACCTTAGATGCTTATGTGGGTCAGAATGTTAGAGTGGCTTTTGTGCACGATTCGGATGATGATAATCTGTTGTATATAGATGATATTACCGTTAGAAAAGCATTGGATTTGGACCTTGATTTACTGACTGTTGAAAGCAATTTGGAATATGGTGTGTCACCAATAAATCATGTTAAGGCAATTGGAGATTTTGTAGCAGAGATTCAGAATAACGCCTTAATTCCAGTGACTGACGTTGAGGTGGAAGTAGTAATAACGGGAGTAGCTTCTGGCCAAGTCTTTATTGCTGCCGGAGGCTTATCAGTAATACAGGCTGCCGTTACAGAGCTAATTCCTGTAACGGGATCATACTTGCCAGATGTAATTGATGATTTTACTCTAACGGCTCAGGTTGATGCTGGAATTGTGAAAAAGGATCAGCAAACAACCTATTCTAGAGATTTCTCTGTATCCGATTCGGTGTACGCAAGAGATAATGGTGCTTTTGATGGAAGTTTGTCAATAGGTTTAGATGCGATAGGGGTTTTAGGACAAGAATACCAATTGCTGGAAAGTGATGTGTTGAGTTCAGTTTCTTTTCATAGGTTGAGTCCTGTTTTAGGGGATTCTCTTAGGGTATTGGTTTATACCTTAGAGGATGGTTTGCCTGGTTTATTGTTGGGCCAATCTGATTGGTTGGTAGAGACAAGCGATTTGGAAGGGTTTAGAACAGTGGGATTGCAAGGAGGTCCACTAAACCTGGCAGAAGGTACATTTGTGCTAGCTTTAGAAGAGGCTGTAAATACAAGAGCCGAATTAACTATTAATAGTGAAATGTATATCCCAGAAGTTACGCATGTATTTTTTGACGGCTTGTGGTACCATAACGAAGATTTTGGATTTCTTTCGGTTTATGTATTGCAGGCAAATTTTGGACCGGCTTGTGCAGAACCTGTAGCAGCATTTGATTATCAGTTGACGGGGACAGAGCTGGCGCTAAATAACACATCTGTTGTTTCTGATGAAGCGACATATCTTTGGGATTTTGGTGATGGAACAACTTCAACAGTAGAAAATCCGACACACGAATATGTAGCAAATGACTTGTATAATGTGTGCTTAACAATAACAGAATTATGTGGAACGGATACTAAATGTTCTGAAGTTCTGGTAAGTGAAGTTTCTATAGAGGAGAACATCACATCGGCCATAATAGTATTCCCAAACCCATCTTCATCAAGGGTAGAAATAGAATTTGAGAACATAGAACAATTAAGTGTTTTGCAAGTGTTAAACTCCTTAGGTCAGATTGTTTATTCGGTTGACTTAGGTAAAGGAGAGTCAAACACTATTTTAGATGTAAGTCAATGGTCCGATGGAATGTATTTTGTTCAAACACAAAACGGAATAATGCAGAAGCTAATGGTTCAGCATTAGGGAGTTATAAAGTGTAAAACGAAAATGATATTCATAAAAAAAAGCCTAGCGTTTGCTAGGCTTTTTTTATGAATTCTATGAGAATTAAATAGCAACTATGCTAAATTCAAAGCTTTCCATAATTTGGTTCGCTAGTAATTTTGTGCAAGCCTCATTTACCTTTGATTTGGCTTCGTCTTCGTTAGAAGCTTCAACCTCAAGGCTAATGTGTTTTCCAATTCGCACATTACCAATTTCAGAAAGGCCAATATTGCCCATGCTGTTGGTAACTGCTTTTCCTTGTGGGTCTAAAAGAGCCTTTAAAGGCATAACGTCAATTTCTGCTTTGAATTTCATCGTTCAAATATATTTTTTGCAACTGAAATAAGAAGGTACAAAAGTATAATAAATGGAATTGCTGTGAAATAAAACGAGACAATTAATCCAACAGAAATCAAAAGAAATAAATATTGCCAACTATTCTTCCTCCAGGCAAGCGATTTGAATTTTAAACTGAACAAGGGTAGCTCACTTACAAGTAGCAAAGAAAAGACCAAACTAAGGGTGGCTAGAACCCAACTGTTGTTTAATAAAGGCAATATAAAGGAATCGGGCTGGTAAAAAGAAATGAGCCAAAAGGAAGCGAAAAATAGTGCGTTGGCAGGTGTAGGTAGACCAATGAACGAGTCTGTTTGTCTTATGTCCACATTAAATTTCGCCAGTCGATATACCGAAAGTAAGGGAATCGCAAAACTAATATAATGTATGTTATAGGCTGTCGCTTCTCCGTATAGATTAAACCATTGAAACACCATTAAGCCAGGAAGTACTCCAAAGGTAACAGCGTCTGCGAGAGAGTCTAATTCTTTACCCACTTTAGAGCTTACGCCTAATAATCGCGAAGCAGCACCATCCATAAAATCCAAAACAGATGCTAAAATGAGTAACCAAGCAGCATAATGCATGGGGAAATTGAAAGAATTATCCGGAACCAGAATTGTGATAATTCCAAGTATTCCGCACAGTAAGTTGCCCAAAGTAATAAGGTTGGGAATGGCTCTTCGAATCATTAGCTTTAATTTTTGCGGCAATATATTTATAAAAATTCGGTTAAGAAGGAGGTAAATTGGATATTTGCTTGAGCTATGAAAAACAAGAAAATTGGTCTTTTAGTGATTGCTGTCGTTTTGCTGTTTGGAGGGACGCATGCACAGGTTCGGAAATTTAGTAATGAATTTTTAAATATTGGTGTAGGTGCTAATGCACTAGGTCAATCGAATGCCGTGGTAGCTACAGTCGATGATTTGAGTGCAAGTTACTGGAACCCTGCGGGTTTAAATAGTATTGGGACTCAAACCCAAATAGGAGTTCAACATGCCGAATATTTTGCATCTATAGCTAAGTACGATTACTTTGGTTTTGCCAAACGAATAGACCCAACATCAGCTATTGGCATTTCTTTAATTCGATTTGGAGTTGATGATATTCTGGATACTTCTGAATTACTGGACAACCAAGGGAATGTTGATTACGATAGAATAAATAAATTTAATGCTGCAGATTATGCATTGCTGCTGTCTTATGCACGCAATAACATTGTTAAAGATTTAGACCTTGGAGTAACCACGAAACTAATCTATAGAAACATTGGTGATTTTGCATCTGCTGTAGGCTTTGGCTTTGATTTAGGAGCCCAATACCAGTTGAAAGATTGGCGATTTGGCGCAGTTGTTAAAGATGTTACAGGCACTTTTAATGCATGGCAGGTAAATACAGAAAGGCTGTCGGCAGTTTTTGACTCTACAGGGAATGAGGCTCCAACCGAGGGTTTAGAATTGACCTTACCATCGTTAGTGACTGGTGTTTCTAGAGCCTTTTCGCTTTCTGAAAATTTAAGGTTAAAAGGAGAGTTTAATTTCCGAACTTATTTTGATGGAGAAAGGAATGAAATATTGTCATTAGGCTTTGCTAGTGTAGACCCTAGTTTGGGATTTCAGTTGGGGTATAAGTCTTGGGCATTTTTGCGATTTGGATTTGGGAATTTTCAGAAAGATAGAAGTTTTGAAGGTGATAAAATAGGGTTCCAACCCAATGCTGGTGTAGGAGTGGTGTATAATAATTTCTATCTCGACTATGCTTTTACAGATATAGGAGATCAATCGGTAGCATTATACTCACATGTTTTTTCTTTAAAATACCAACTCGCATTATCTAAGTAATATGCGCAACCTAATACTGGTAATTTTAGCCTCATTGTTATTAGTAGGAGCATGGCCAACCAACGGTTTTGCTCCTTTGTTATTTTTTGGATTTGTTCCAATTCTTTGGTTGTTTCACAATAGTGGTTTGCGTTTTTGGCCAAAGTACCTGCTCATTGGTTTTGTGTTCTTGTCGTTTAACTTGGCAACATGCTGGTGGATATTTAATGCACATTGGATCGGCATGGTGTCGGCAGTATCCTTAAACACTATAATAATGACTTTGGTGTTTGTCGCCTGCGATAGGCTAGGGCGTCATTTAAAAAAATCCAATGCCGATCTATTGTTCATTTCTCTTTGGATGGCCATGGAGTTTTTGATGTATCGTTGGGATTTGTTGTGGCCATGGATGACCTTGGGAAATGGGTTTTCAGAGTACATTGCGCTAATCCAATGGTACGAATATACAGGAGTCTTGGGAGGTAGTTTATGGGTTTTGTTAGTAAATGTAGCCCTGTTCCGAATTTTAAATTCCAATAAAGGAACTTGGAAGTCGTTGGGATTTGCAAGGAAAATTGCAATTCGAATTACCCTTCTAATAGGTATCCCAATTCTTTGGTCTGTGTATTTAATGCCAGATGTAAGTGCTTTGAGTCGTGATATTGATGTTGTTATAGTACAACCCAATGTTGATCCATACACCGAGAAATTTACGGGAACAGATTACCTGCAGATGAAAAATTTCTTTCAATTGGCAAGAGATAAAATGGATGATGACGTGATATTGGTAGTTGGTCCCGAAACAGTTTACCCATCTGGTATTTGGGAAGAGCGTCTAGATATTAATAGTATTCCATTAATCTCGAACTTTAGAGATTCGTTTCCTAAGACTTCTGTGCTATTAGGAGCAACTACTTACAGGCGCTACAAGAACGATAAATCGAAATCCAATACCTCAAGACCATTAGGTCGTGGTGCATACTACGATGTTTATAATAGCAGTTTGTTTTTTGACGTCCAAAATCAAGTTAATTACTCCCAAAAGGGGAAGTTAGTACCTGGGGCCGAGATGATGCCTTTTGCAAATTTTTTAAGTCCTTTAAAAGATGCCATGTTAGACTTTGGAGGTACTTCGGGAAGTCTGGGAAGTCCAGATTCTATAAGGGTTTTTAAGCAATCGCCAGGTTATGTTTTGGCATCTGCAATTTGTTATGAATCTGTATGTGGAGAATACCTTGCAGAAATGGTTGCTAAAGGAGCTAATGTTATTGCTGTAATTACGAATGATGGATGGTGGGGAGACACGCAAGGTTACCAACAACACATGTCTTACGCTTCCTTAAGGGCAATAGAAAATAGAAGGTCGGTTGTACGCTCTGCCAATACGGGAATCTCGGGTTTTATTGACATTACAGGTAGAGTTTCTAAGAAATTAACTTGGAATAAAAGTGGAGCAATTAGGTCAAAAGTGAAATTGAACGATTATCTAACTTTTTATACAACGCATGGCGACTACTTGGGTCGTTTGGCATCCTTTTTGGCAATAGCGTTAATGTTATTCGCTTTAGTGAAATCGCGTTCTGAAAAGAATATTTCGAGGTAGACACTCTTAGTTTGCACCCTTTCCTAAAGCCTTGTTTCATTATTAAAATATAAGGCTATGAAAACTAAATTACTTTCTGCTAGTGTTGGACTCATGAGTCTAGCATTATGCACTGCTCCAAATTTGGCAGCTCAAATTATTACGGCCCCAGATATTGGTCTCATAGGTGCCGTTGTTAACAATGCTGTAGACTTAGATCCAGTAGAATCTATTCTTCCAGGGGCAGATGGCTTAAATGCTGTTTGGAATTTCAGCGATTTGGAAGGGACAGTAGATCAAGTGTTGACATTGGTTGATCCAAAATTAATGGCAGAGGGTGTTGATTTTCCAAATGCAAATTTAGCGGTAGAGGTTAATCTTGGAGAAGGACATCTTTTTATGAGTTTAAATCCTGATAAATTGCAAATTATTGGACAGGTAGGAGATGTAGATCAACTAGGTGTTTTAGAGGGGTTTGGCTTATTGGACCTAACAAATTTAAATATTGAAGTACCGTTGCTGTTACCAGACCCAGCAGTATTAATGGAATTCCCGTTGCAATTTGCTGATGTTTTTCAGAGTCACGCAACTACTATTTTTGAAATGATTGATTCTTTAACCATGTATGTATTAACAGTTAAAAGAAGGGTTGATGTGAATGTTACAGTTGATGCTGAAGGAGCTTTAATTTTGCCTGGGCCAGTAATTTTTGAAGCAATTCGATTGAATAAAGTTGTGGTAACCACAGATTCACTTTTTATTGATATACTGGGAATTCAAGTGTTACTTTCTGTTGACGTCCTTCCGAAATACGTTTATACATATTTAACAGAAGCTCCAGAATTGGCCGGAATGCCATTAGTAGAACTGGTTTACGACCCATTTGCAGAAGAAGTTGATAGAGCGTCTTATTTTAAATCATCCTCAGTTGGCATTAAAGAGCCATTGACTGCGCAATTGCAGGTCTACCCTAATCCAAGTTCGGAAATTGCAAATGTTGTATTTGGTGAAGTGGTGAGCGGATCTTTAAATGTTTATGATTCTAAGGGGTCAATTGTAAACACGATAATGATTGAAGGAAACTCAGCGCAAGTTGATGTCACTAATTTACCCGCAGGTTTATATCAAGTTCATTTCTATGGAAAAGATAAAATGCTTACTAAAAACTTAAATGTGATTAAGTAAAGCAACCATATTATACATTTTGTTGTCTTATTAGAGGAGCGTAAATTTATGCTCCTTTTTTTATGAACCAAATCAATTTATTATGAGAAAAATGTACCTATGCCTAGCTGCTTTGTTAACTGCCGGAGTTACAGAAGCGCAAATTACGGTTGGAGAGTGGGATGTTGTTCCAAATCCGATGAGAGTAACGCAAAACTATGACTTGGCTAGCACGGTAAATCCGGGTGTTGCAGGGATGTCTCAAACTTGGGATTTTAGCACCTTAGAAAATGAAGGGTCTTCTATTACAGATATTCAAGCTGCAGGGTGGATAGAATATGGGAATTTGTTTCCGGAATCACAATATGGAGTAAAAGAGGGAGATAGTACATTTGTGTTTTTCGCAAAAAACTCTAGTCACTTTGCCGTAAACGGAGTTGTGCAAGATGTTGATGGTGATGAAGATTTGGATGTTTTGAAGTTTGAAAAACCTTTGATTGAGACAAGTTTTCCAATTATTTATGGCAATACCTATTCTGATACAGGAATTGTTTTTGTGAGTGTCGCAGGAGATCCGCTTCAAGGATATGATTCAGCTCACTTTCAACAAATTATTATAAGAAACTTAGTTACCGATGCTTACGGGCAAATGATTTTACCAATGGGAACTTTTGATGTTTTACGTAATAATGGTAAAATTAATGTTATAGATTCTACTTGGATATTTTTGGGAGGTGTAAGGCAACTAGTAGATAATAATAGCGATAGCGAAAACTTTTACGAATGGTATACCGATAATAATGCGGCTAATTATCAGTTGGTAGAAATGGGTTATGACTCCGCAACAGGGGCTATTACAGATGTTCTTTACTTGGCTGGAACGCCAACAGTTGGTGTTATTGAAAAAGAGCTGTCAGCAGTAAGCATTTTTCCAAATCCCTCCAAAGGATTATTAACGATAGAATTAGAAGCTAGCTTAACCAATGCGACATTGGTTGTACTTGATGTAAGAGGTGCATTGGTGTCTACAGGCTCCATCAATGGTTTATCTCAGAAAATGGATTTAACCCATTTAAGTAACGGATTATATTATGTTCAAGTTATAGATGCCGCTGGTAATCTTGTTGCAAAAGAAAAATTTATGATGTTGAAGTAATATTCAATACTTATAGCGGTAAATAAAGAAGGGGCTTAAAAAAGCCCCTTCTTTATTTTATTTTAACCTTAAACATCTCCTCTTGTTCGATAAATCCAACGAGTTCATCACCAGGATTTATTTTCCCTACTCCTTCAGGAGTTCCTGTAAATATGAGGTCACCTATTTTTAGTGTAAAGTATATGGAGACATAGGCAATTATTGCGTCTATGGAAAACAGCATCTCTTTTGAATTTCCTATTTGTTTTTGTTCCCCATTAATCAGTAGATTAAAATTTATTCCATCCTCAAAATTTAATTCTGAAACAGGCATTAATTTTTGAGACATTAATGCAGAGCCATCAAAAGCTTTGGCTTTTTCCCAGGGCAATCCTGCCGATTTGCATTCTTGCTGAATATCTCTAGCAGTAAAGTCAAGCCCCAAACCTATTTCAGAATAGTACTTGGATGCAAATTTTTGCTGAATGTTTTTACCTAGTCTATCAATCTTAACAACCAATTCAGTTTCATAATGGATTTCGTTCGAGAAATCCGGAATGAAAAAGGGCTGCTTTTTTAAAAGTAGGGCGGTATCAGGTTTTAAAAAAAATACAGGCTCTTTAGGCACTGCGTTCCCTAACTCTTTTGCATGATTGATGTAATTCCGTCCGATGCAAATAATCTTCATTACTGATTGAAATTTCTAAGTTTGATTCTAGTCAATATTTTTTTGGTGTAAAGAGGGAAGTCGGCATTAATCAACCAGCCATAATAGCCTGGCTCGTTTTCTAGAACCTCGGTCACCAATTTACCCTTGTGCTTGCCAAATCCAAAAATCTCTTCATTGTTCTTATTGTACTTAATAAATCCAGCAAAGTCGGCAGACTTGTTTCCTTGAGTAGTAAAACTTTCAAGTATATCCATGTTGTTCTCTAGGTCATCGTAATGATCTAGTTGCGCTTTCAGAATTTCGTAGGTTGCGGTAGTGTCTGCTTCTGCAGAGTGCGCATTATCAAGAGATTGATTGCAGTAAAATTTATATGCTGCACCTAAAGTCCTAGGTTCTTTTTTATGAAAAACCACTTGCACATCAATTTTCCTTTTACTACTAAGGTCAAAATCGATATCAGCTCTTAAAAACTCTTCGGCAATAAGAGGGATATCAAATCGATTACTATTGTATCCTGCCAAGTCGCTATCCTTTATCATGTTATGAATAGCAGGAGCTAATTCTTTAAAAGTTGGTTCGTTGGCCACCTTTTCATCTGTAATGTGATGGATGTCTGCAGCTTGTTTAGGGATTGGAATTGTAGGGTTTACCAACCAAGTTTTTGACTCTTTGTTTCCGTTGGGGAAAATTTTAAGAACACAAATTTCTACAACTCTATCATTTGTAATGTTGATGCCCGTTGTCTCTAAATCAAAAAAACAGATAGGTCTAGTCAGGTTTAATTCCATGTTAAGTATTTGCTGCGAAAATATTAATTTAATTAAGCTTGTAGGTCTGTTTGTTCAACTTTTGGTAAGTCCATGTTATCTATGGAGGTTTCAGTTGTTGGGTCAGAATTAATCTCATCCGCACCTAGTTTCTCATTAGAAGCATCATCTATTTTCCCTTGTTGGATTAATGTATAAGTCATTACAAGGCTACTAATTATGATTACATATAATAAGATACCAGGGTCAAAATTGTCTTGTTGGTATTTAAGAGGGATCGCGAAAAACAAAAGAATGGTAATAAGTCCTCTGGGAGAAATAGTCCATTCAGGGAAAATATTCTTTCGCATAATAATTTTGAAAAATAAATATCTAATAACAAAGAAGCCCGTTGTAATTAACATTCCGGTTAAAGCTACTTTAAAGTCTAATAGCACTCCTAATTCTATAGTCATCCCAAAAATAACGAAGAAGAAAGTTCTAACAACAAACGCACTTTCCATGGTAACCATATGAAAGTCTTCTAGAATTTCATGAACCTTATCTACTCTAAGATACTGTTTAAGAAAGCCTTTAAAAAAAAGTTTGTGATTATTTAAAATTAAGCCAAAAACCAAAATAATAAGTAAAGACGATAGATGAAATAGCTTCCCTATGGAGTAGAGTAAAACTAGAACGGAAATCAATAGAAACAATTTTACTTCAGTTTTTATATTTTGAAAAAGAAGTATCAAACCGTAACTAACTACAATTGCTAAAAGAATGGTCACTGATATATTAATGCCAATATTCCCAATTACTTCGCTAGATGAGCTAGCATTGTCGTTACCAACAAGGAAATAGAAAAACATTATTCCCAAAATATCCGAGAATGTGCTTTCGTAAATCATAAATTCTTTTTTATCCTCTCTTAATGATCCGACACTAGGGATTATAATAGCAGAACTCATAATAGAAAGTGGAATTGCATATACTAGTGAGGTAAACAAGTCATCAAAGAAGAGGTATTGCAATACATAGGCACAGAAAAAGGCTGAAGCACCTAAGATTAGTAAAGCAAGCAAGAATGATTTCCAGATGATTGGCCATTTTTCAGCTTTTAATTCTAGATCTAATGCTGCTTCTAATACGATCATTATCAATCCAACAATACCCAATATTTCTAGAGCAGGCATTAAGTTTAATGTTCCTGTGTAAAATTCTTTAATTCCATATTGTAATCCAATTCCAAGAACAATCAATAAAAGTACACTAGGTATCCTAGTTTTTTTCGCTAATAAGTTAAACCAATAGGAGAGAATAATGACTAGAGAAAATACGATAACAATAATGTAAGTATTCATAAGTACTTTTTGTGTTTAAACAAATGTAATGTTTAGGAATGTGATTTGCTTAAATGTCTACTAGCTAAACCAGATATTGATAATGGTGCTGGGAATTTAATTGATGAGTTTTGCCCTTTATCTGTAAAAAAATACTACTGTAGGTGTATTATATTGTTGTAAAAATAGAGAGGTTGTGATTATTGGGATTATATTTGTCCCTTATTACTTTTGATATTAAAAAAAATGCTATGCTCCAAATATTTGCAAATTCTCAATTTTCTTTAAAAGTTATCTTTCTTTCTATTTTTCTAGCGCTATCTAGTGCTAGTTATTCCCAAAATGTATTTCATGAAGATGATTTTGAATCATGTACTGGTGGCTTTACAATGGATGGGACTAATTGCGATTGGACAGATTTGGAAATCCTTTGTGATGTGCAATTAACAGGGCTATGGTGTACAGAATGGACAATTTGGCTTAAGGATGCACTTTTGGCAGGTGCCTGTTGTATTGAGGGGAATTCCTTGATTTTGACTGATGGTGATGTTGGTATTTGTACATATCAAAGAGAAGGGGCTCCTACCATTAAAATAGCTTACAATACCAAGCAGTTAGACGCTACTCAATGGTCCAATTTAAATTTTGCATTTGATTGGTCTTGTGTTGGTGAAACTGATCCGGTTGATTCAACAATATTATTTGATTATGGGACATTAATGTATAATGTTGGTGATCCATTAACTACTGGAGATTGGATAGCGGTGCCGGGTGCTAGGCCTTTGGTCGGACAGCCTCAAGTGGTTACTGAAGATGTGGATTTTAGTTTCTTAGGTGGTCAGCAGTTTTATTATGGATTTAGATGGGAGAATGATGCTATGGCTATGTTTGCCCCAGGTTTAGTAGTGGATCATATTGTTATTACAGGAGATCGTGTCGGACCTGAGTTTTCGATTAATGAAGTAACAACTTGTGTGGATGCCTCTTTACAATTGACGGATGAAAGTAATCCAACTCCTACATCTTGGAATTGGACAGCGGTAGGCCCAGGGACGCCAACCTTTTTACCGAATAATACTGTTCAGAATCCAACAGTAAGTTTCGATGCCTCTGGATTTTATACGGTTACTCTTACCATTAATGGTGGTGCCGACTTTATTACAAAAACGAGTTTTATTGAGGTTTTGGATGCGGTTCAATTGCCTTTTTCTGAGGACTTCGAAACTGGAACTTTTACCGCTAATAAGTGGAGAATGTTTAATCCTGATGGTGCTGATACATGGCAAATTAGCTTTGAAGCCAGAGGGAAAGATGGTGGGGCAACAGCTAAAATTGACAATTGGGATGGTAAGAGAGCCACCAAAGATGGATTAATTACAAGACCCTTGGATTTTACGGGATATGATTCTATCTGGATAGATTACAAGCATGCTTGGGAGATTTTGGCTCAGCAAGCAGAAAGAAGAGATACCTTACGTGTGTATGTTTCTGATGATTGTGGTGCATCATGGAATCTGATTTTAACAGATTTTGAAGATCAAGCTGGAACTGGAAATTTTGCAACTAAAGCACCAGACCAGGGAATGTTTATGCCGGAAGCGGCTGATGATTGGTGTGGTTCAGGTGCCTTTGGAGCCCCATGTAAGGAAGGTCTTTTAATTCCTAATACTTTTTATGGAAGTCCAAATAGTATGGTGATGTTCGAATTGGATCGAGTTACTGCTGTTAATTTTTGGTTTGATGACGTCAACATCTACGGAGTAAAAAGTGTAGTCGAAGCCAACTTCAATTATACCCCCGACACTACCTGTTTGGGAGGCGAGGTACAGTTCACAGATACGAGTATAGAGGATATTGTAAGTTGGAACTGGACTTTCCCAGGAGCCACACCAGGCACGAGTACAGATCAAAATCCATTGGTGGTATACAATACCAGCGGAAGCTATGATGTCTTTTTAGAAGTATGTAATTCGAAAGGCAATTGTGACGATACCACGGTAACGATGGCAGTATTTGTAGATTCTAGTCAAGCTTTACCATTTTTCGAAGATTTTGAGACGAGTGATTTTGCAGATAACAATTGGAGTTTAGAGAATCCAGATGGAGACATCACTTGGGAGATCGTAACAGTAGGTGGTTCGGTAACGGGCGATAAGGCTAGTTATATGAACCATTATTCCTATAATACTATAGGCGCAAGAGATTATTTAACGACACCAAAGTTAGATTTCCGTCCTTATATAGGAGGAAGTTTGACCTTTGATTATGCTTATGTAGGTGCTCAGGATCCATCAGCAGATGGTTCTGATACGCTTTATATAGAAGTAAGTACAGACTGTGGCGAGAGCTGGGGCGAAGTATTTGTAGGCATCGAAGATGGTTCAGGGAGTTTCAATACCCAAAGTACCGATGGGACAGCCTTCGCACCAAGCATAGCAGATGATTGGTGTTTTGCAGGAGCAGACACCATCAATGGATGTGTGCGTATCAATCTAGATGCTTATCTAGGAGCAGGCGCTTTGCAGGTACGTTTTGTATCGGGCAACCATAACGTCAACAACCTGTATATAGATAATATCTTAATAGAAGGAGAAGACGCAACACTACCAATAACAGCAGATTTCGGAGCATTGCCACGCTTTATCTGTGAAGGTGCCAGCGTAACATTTACAGACAAGAGCGAAGGAGGGCCAATCAGTTGGGAGTGGACACTACCAGGCGGAACACCAAGCAGTAGTGGATTACAAAACCCAGTAGTTACTTATGATGTAGCCGGAACTTATGCCGTAGGATTAAAGGTATGTAATATAACTACCTGCGACTCTTTAACCCGTACAGGATATATCGTAGTAGGCGATGGATTTAGCTTACCCTTAGTAGAAGATTTTGAATCGGGAGAAACCTTTGCATTACACGGTTGGAGTGTTAGCAATCCAGATGACAACATCAGCTGGGAGCAAACCACAGTAGTAGGGAGTGCACCAGGCGACCAAGCCTTGTATATGAACAATGCAGCCTATACGAACATAGGAGCCAGAGATTACCTAATCTCCCCACCACTAAATTTCACGGACTATAACAGTGTAAACCTAAGCTTCGATCATGCCTATCAAACAGCCTTAACAGGCGGAAGTGATACGCTTATAATCGAGATCAGCCCAGATTGTGGAACCAGCTGGGATACCTTATTGGTGTTGTCAGAAGACGAGGTAGGAACTTTTGCTACCAGTACGCCCGCAGTAGTAGCAGCACCTTTTATACCAGCAGGGCCAGAAGATTGGTGTACAGAAGGCAGTTTTGGAGCAGGCTGTACCACGATCAATTTAGATGCTTATGCAGGAAATGGAGGATTTAAGATTCGATTCCAAAATATCAATGGCAACGAGAACAACCTGTATTTAGATAATATCAATATATTAGGAGTAGAGCCCGGAGAAAGACCAGAAGCCCAGTTCGAATCAGAATATCCAATAGGTTGTATCGATCAACCAATTCAGTATACCGATTTATCATTGTACAATCCTACTTTCTGGCAATGGAGTTTCGAAGGCGGAACACCAGCAACAAGCACCGACAGACATCCTGTGGTGACATATCCAGAAGCAGGGCGCTATAATGTATCACTAACGGTAAGCAATAGCTTCGGCAGAGATACTTTAATAGAATCGCGCTATATCGAGATTGTAGAAGACAGAACACTACCCTTTACAGAAGACTTCGAGAGTGGGATATTCTCTACCAGAGATTGGTATGTAGAGAATCCAGATAGTTCAAATACCTGGACGATCGAAGAGGTGTCGGGCAATGGGCCAGGAGTCCGATCAGCTAAGATGACCCATAGAGGCTATCAAGGAGCAGGACAGTACGACTATATGGTGTCACCACCTTTTGACTTGCGAGGCTATGATACAGTAACGATGGACTTTAGACATGCGTATGCATTGTTTTCAAGTACAAACATAGATTCATTGGTTATCTCATTGTCTGCAGATTGTGGATCAAGTTGGGACAGAGTAACGAGTTTTTATGAAGACGGAAATGGCAGTTATGCCACACGTAGGCCCTTACCACTAAGTTCATTTGTGCCAGAAAGCTCAGAAGACTGGTGTTATGACGGATTTTATGGAAGTAGTTGTTTGCAAGTAGACTTAACAAGCGCAGCAGGAAAACGGAATGTAAAAGTTCGTTTCGAGAGCTATAATGCGAATGGAAACAATGTTTACATCGATGATATCAATATAACAGGGATCATCAGTTTACCAACAGCGAAGTTCGTAGCAAGTCCACGTATAGTATGTGAAGGAGATACGGTATGGTATACCAATACATCCAGCAACAATGCGACAAGTTTTGAGTGGACCTTTACAGCAGGAACACCAGCAACAAGTACAGATGAGTCACCATATGTAGTGTATAATACAAGTGGGCAACATGCCGTAAGCTTAAGAGCAATGAATGCTGCAGGATCCGATGAGCGGATAGAGTTAAATTACATAACCGTATTTGAGGTGCCGAAGTTTGCCATAACACTAACACCAGCTAGTTGTGGAGAGAATGACGGAGAGATTGTGTTGAATACCACAGGAGGAGAAGGACCATATACCTATGAGTGGTCGAGCACACGCCCACAAGATACGAGTGGTGTAATAAGCGGAATACCAGGCGGCTTGTATACGGTAAGAGTAACGAACCAACAAGGCTGTACCACGATACAAGACATTGTGTTGCCAACAGACGGAACGATACAAGCAAGTATTGTAGAGATAGTTCCAATAGACTGTAACAACGATGTAAATGGATCTATGCGTGCGATAGGAAGTGGAGGAATATCACCATATACTTATATCTGGAATACCCCAAACAATGACAGTACAGCAGCGGTAAGTAATTTACCAGCAGGAACATATACCTGTGTAGTAACAGATGGTGCAGGATGTATAGTAACGGTAAGTACAAAGTTGGAGAATCCAGATCCAGTAACATTAAGTACAATGGTAGTTAATGATAATGGAAGCTCAAACGGAAGTGTAACAGTAACGGCATCAGGAGGAACACCGCCATATAGCTACCTATGGAGAACAGCAGGATCAGAAACAACAGCAACTATAAGTAACCTAACAGAGGGGACTTATTTGGTAGATGTAACCGATGCTAATGGCTGTACATTGTTTATAGAATCAATAGTGATCTACGAACCAAAAATAACGATAGTAGTAGAAGAGATAATAGGCGTAAGCTGTTCTAGCGAAGAAGATGGACAAGTAACGGTAAGTGTAAGTGGAGGAACCTATCCATATACCTATTTCTGGAAACCACTAGCAACATCACCTTATGTAGACTATGACTCGATAGCCAATAACATGCCAGTAGGAAACTACACTTTAACAGTAACCGATGCAATGGGCGTACAGAAAGCCGTAACCGTATTTGTAGGAGAAGAATCGCCATTAATATTGAATGCAAGTGCCACACCGGATAATGGAACAGAAAACGGAACGGCATCAGCCAACATTAGTGGTGGATTGTCACCCTATAGCTTTGTCTGGGGAACAAGCCCAGTACAAACAGGAGCGACAGCCACAGGGCTAAAAGAAGGGCAGTACGAAATAACAGTAACCGATGCAGTAGGTTGTACAACGAGCAAAACGGTAACGGTAATCGGATCGTACCAAGCCTTACAAGCCCAAGTGTATGAAGTGAGACCACTGAAATGTGCAAGCGATAGCGATGGACGAATAGAAATAACAGCAACAGGCGGGGTACCACCTCGTATGTTCAGTTGGAATAGCAACCCATCGCAATTAGGCCCAGTAGCAACAAGTCTAGACGGAGGGGTATATACCTGTACGGTAACGGATGCCTATGGCAACCAAGTACAAGTAACGGCAACCGTAACAGAACCATTACCACTGGTAGTAACAGTAAATACGACCGAAGACAATGGTAACGGAACGGGAACAGCAAAAGCCAACCCAACAGGCGGAACAGCACCATATACGTATAGATGGGATAGTAATCCACCACAGTTGGTACAAGAGGCAACGGGCTTAAGACAAGGAACGTATACCTGCGTTGTAAGAGATAAGAATGACTGTGTGAAGATAGTAACGGTAGATGTAGGGCAAATCTTCAGCATCACAGAACTAGACGCACGCACGATATCAGTCTATCCAAACCCAAGTACAGGCATCGTACAAGTAGGGGTAGAACAGTCAATCAGTCAAGAAGTAAAGATACAGGTGTACAACCACTTGGCACAGCCGGTATACCAAACCAAGGCACAGATAGGATTAGAGGGCACGATAAGAATCGACCTAAACAGTCAGTCAAAAGGGATGTATTATATCGAACTGCAGACCGAACAATGGAATAGTAGACATAAATTGGTATTGGTAGACTAAACCAAAACCAAAGAAAAACCTACACAAATAGAAAAGCCCCTCTTTCGGTTCAACCGAAATGAGGGGCTTTTCTTTGTTAAAGAATTCCGTTCTTTGAATCATTCAAACGAAACAAATATGGATAAGGATTTACTAGTAAAAGGAATTAAATATATGGCTTTGGCCTTCCCCTTTATATTTGCAACACCAATAGTTTTAACTGCAGCCTTTACCAAGGTTGATAAGGGAGAGTATCTATTGTTGATAATTGCGCTAATGTTAATGGCTATTACTTTTTTCTTGGCTATAAAAGGACTGCGCACTATTCTCAAAGCTATTTTTGATAATAATGCGCAGTAATAATTAAGACCAGAAAGAAAAGCTTATGCCTTTAGTTTGCCATAAATAGCATCTCTTTGTTCTTTTATTTTTTCATCATTAAGGTAATCATCATAGGACATTAATTTGTCTAACATACCAAATGGTCCCACCTCAACAATTCTGTTTGCAACAGTGTGTGTAAGTTCGTGGTCATGAGAAGTAAAGATCATACTTCCTTTGTATTCTGTAAGCGCATTGTTTAAGGCTGTAATACTTTCAAGGTCTAAGTGAGAAGTAGGCTCGTCCATCAAAAGTACGTTTGCACGTTTCAACATCATGCGACTCATCATACATCTTACCTTTTCTCCTCCAGATAATACTTCACAACTTTTTAATGGCTCGTCACCAGAGAATAACATTTTACCTAAGAATCCACGGATATAAACTTCATCTTTCTCCTCTTCGGTTTCTGTGTATTGACGTAGCCAATCTACTAAGCTATAAGGTTTGTTAAAGAATTCCGTATTGTCGTTAGGTAAGAATGATTGCTTGGTAGTTATCCCCCACTTAATCTCGCTGTTTTGAGAAGGGATTTCTCCAGCTAAAATTTGAAGTAATTGAGAAACTGCAACAGAGTTTTTAGAGATTAAAGCAACCTTATCACCTTTATTTAGGTTAATGCTGAAATTAGAGAAAAGCGTTTTACTTTCTACTACTTGGCTAAGATTTTCTACGTGTAAAACCTGATCTCCAGCCTCACGTTCTTGATCGAAAATAATACCAGGATATTTTCTGCTTGAAGGCTGAATGTCATCAACATTTAATTTGTCTAACAATTTCTTTCTACTGGTAGCTTGCTTAGATTTTGATGCGTTGGCAGAGAAACGCTCGATAAAGTTTTGTAGTTCCT
>JBLHRE010000006.1:0-27867 GCA_047625765.1 Flavobacteriales bacterium | reverse complement strand
GCAGTTAAGGTTTATCCAAACCCAAGTACGGGATTGGTACATATATCTGTTGACCAAACAGAGGAGTTGGAAACACTAATAGAAATCATAAATACTATTGGTGAAGTTATTTATCATAAATCCAATGGTAATCGGACAGAAGAGGTTATCGATTTAAGCCAACATGCACGAGGATTATATTTCTTAAAAGTAACTTCAGATAATCAAGTTCGTATGCGAAAGATATTATTACAGTAGGAGAACAGCGGGTTCTTGAAATTTCACGCTAAATCCAAACCTTATGAAAGAAGAATTTCTGCATTTTATATGGCAATACCAGAAGTTTAACACTGCTGCGTTAACTACTACAGAAGGGGATCTAATTCAGATTATTTCTCAAGGTGAAATAAATACCAATTCTGGTCCCGACTTTTTTAATGCTAAAATTAGAATTGGCGATACTATATGGGTTGGCAATGTAGAAATTCATATCAATTCATCTGCTTGGATTGCTCATAAGCATCAGAACGATTCTGCTTATAACAATGTCATCTTGCATGTTGTATATCAAAATGATAAAATCATTTTAGATCAACGAGGTAATGAGATTCCATGTTTTGAATTGGCTGGAAAAATTCAATACCACCTCCTTCAGAACTATCAGAATATGATGGCATCGAAGGGTAAATTGGCTTGTGAAAATAGTATTTCGACTATTGATGCTTTCACCAAAAATGGCTGTAAAGAGAATTTAGCAATAGAGCGGTTAGAGCGGAAAGTTGATGAGATTCAGCAATTATTAGTTACTTCGAAAGGAGATTGGGAAGAAGTAAGTTATAAGATGCTCTTACGCGTATTTGGTCAAGAGGTTAATAAGGAGCCATTCATCACATTATCACAATACTTACCCTATCATATTTTAAAAAAGCAAGACAGTTTTTTACAAATAGAAGCACTTGTTTTTGGGGTTTCGGGATTTCTGTCAGAAAAAAATGACACTCATGCCATAAGCTTACAGAACGAATTTTTATACCTCCAGAAAAAGTATGGTTTTAAAACTATGGACAAAGAGCAATGGAAGTTTATGCGAATGAGGCCTGGGAACTTCCCTACGGTAAGATTAGCACAATTGGTAAGTCTAATTGACCAAAATCGTAGATTTTTAAGGTTATTAATAGAAGAGTCAGACTTAAAGACCAGTAAAACAAATTTCTTGATTAGGGTAGAAGGATATTGGAAAGAGCATTACAGTTTTGGTAAAAGATGGAGTAAGACCAATGTACAAATGGGGCAATCGTTTTTAAACCACATGTATATCAATGCTTTTATTCCGTTGTTGTTTGCTTATAGCAAAGATTGTGATGATTCTCAATTGCAAGAAAAAAGTATCAATTGGCTTCAGGAAATTCCGGGAGAAAAAAACAGAATTGTATCAATGTTTCAAGCACATGGTTTTGAAGCGAATAATGCAATGGATTCTCAAGGACTTATTCAGTTGTTTCGAAATTATTGTGAACCTAAAAAATGTCTAAATTGCGCCATTGGTTATAAAATATTGAACAAAGGATGATAGAAATAATAAGAACAGCTATAGAAAGAAACACCTTTGGGGTATGTGCTCGATTGGGCAGGAAACTTTCATTGCCTGCTTCTAAAATCAGACTGTACTTTATTTATATCTCATTCATTACTTTGGGTTCGCCTGTGATTATTTATTTGTTCTTGGCATTTTGGCTACGATTGAAAGATTACGTGATAGCCAAGAAAACTTCAGCCTTCGAACTTTAATCCAATCTTTTTGAAAATTTATTAACGTCTGTTCAAAAGAATGTATGCAGCCGTTTGGCTATTGCTAAGTATTTTCATTTTGGAGTATTAGGCTTTGTGCTGGTGGAAAACTATAGCGAGGTAGTTGCTATTTACATCCCTATTAATTGTAGTCAGTTTAGTTACATTTGCTTATGCCGTTTCGGTAATTACAAGTTCTGTTTTAGATGGTAATTTAGAAGAATTAGATTGTAGCTTTTTATCAGAGCAGTTTTTAGGGAAAACGTTTAGAGATTTACATTTTAGATATATTGCAGGTTCTTCTGTAATAGGTTTTAAGCAAGCAGATGATGTCTGTGTTGTAAATCCAGGAGGAGATACTCCAATTCAGAAAGAATCGAAACTATTTGTGCTTGGAAAAAAAGAACAGATTGCACTACTAAATAAACTAAACCCATCAAATGATTGAACCTAAAATTTTAGGCGTTTGCGCCTGGTTGGCAGAGCGATTTAATTTTGATGTTACAGGAGTTAGAATAGCTTTTGTAATACTTACTATGTTAGGTGTTGGTACACCAATATTATTATACCTCGTATTATCTCTAATTAAACCCAAGTAATTTTGGAACGAATATTAATAACCGGAGCCAATGGTTTGCTCGGACAAAAGATTATTACCCTATTGGCAAATAATCCACAGGTAGTCTTGTTGGCAACCTCTAAAAGCGATTCTAGAATAGCATTGCCGTACAATGCATCTTTTCAAAATTTAGATGTGTGCGATGTTGCACAAGTAGATCAGGTAATTGAAGATTGGAAACCAACGGCCGTAATACATACAGCAGCAATGACCAATGTCGATGCTTGTGAAACGGAACAAGACCTATGTTACGCATTAAATGTAACAGCAACACGCTCTGTTGCAGCAGCCTCTAAAAAGGTTGGAGCGTATATGGTGCATATCTCAACAGATTTTATTTTTGATGGTGAGTCAGGGCCTTATGCTGAAGGTGACTTTCCAAATCCTTTGGGATATTATGGACAAACCAAATGGGAGTCTGAAGAAGCATTATCAACTTCCGGGGTGGCTTACAGTATACTTCGAACGATGATACTCTTTGGCGTAGAGGCCAACGGGAAAAATAATTTGGTAACATGGGCTAAATCGGCTTTAGAAAAAGGCGATGCAATTAATGTCATTGACGATCAATTTAGAGCCCCAACATTGGCAGAAAATTTAGCCGAAGCTTGTATCAATGCCATAGGTAAAAGAGCAATAGGCGTTTATCATGTTTCGGGCAGTACCATTCTAAGCATTAGAGATGTCGTTTCCGAAATTGCAAAGTTTTGGAATCTAGATGAGTCGCATGTTACAACCGTCAAAACGGTTGATCTTGGTCAGCCAGCTAAGCGTCCACCATATACTGGTTTTGTATTGGATCGAGCAATAGAAGAATTGGATTTTCATCCATTATCTTTTCGCGAATCCTTACAAGTCATGGATCAACAATTAAAATCAAAAACAAGAGATAAATAAAAGGCTATATTTGAGCCTTTCACAATAATTAACGAAAATAAATAGTTTGAAGAAATTTTATTTAAGCCTATTAGCATTAGTCATATCTCCAGTCTTTTTAATGGCTCAGGAAGCAGAAAGAACATTAAGTGAAACAATTGATGCTTGGTTTCAACCCATTGTTTCAGCATTAGGGACAGTTATTTTTTGGCAGCCATTTGCCTTTATGGGGCTTAAGTTACCCCTAGTTGTAATTTGGTTAGTGATTGGTGCAATTTTCTTTACCATTAAAATGGGATTCATCAATTTAAAAGGAGTTAAACATGCAATCCAATTGGTGCGTGGTATTTTCGATAAACCTGGTGATGTAGGAGAGGTGACTCATTTTCAAGCTTTGGTTACAGCTTTGTCGGCAACTGTTGGTTTAGGGAATATTGCAGGTGTTGCTGTCGCGATTTCTTTAGGTGGTGCTGGTGCTACTTTTTGGATGATTTTAGCAGGATTGCTAGGAATGTCTTCAAAATTTGTAGAGTGTACCTTAGGTGTTAAATACCGTAAGGTGAACGAAAAGGGTGAAGTGTCTGGTGGGCCAATGTATTACCTCTCTATCGGTTTAGAGAAAATGGGTAAGGGCGGACTAGGTAGAGTTCTTGCAGTTGTATTTGCAATTCTTTGTATTGGAGGATCTTTTGGAGGAGGAAACATGTTTCAAGCTAACCAGGCATTTGCACAATTGAGCGGAGTTCCTGAATTTTCATTCTTACAGGGATATGGATTCTGGTTTGGTGTAATTATGGCCATTTTTGTTGGTATTGTAATTATTGGGGGTATTAAAAGTATTGCTAAGGTTACCGATAAGATTGTTCCTTTTATGGTAGGTATTTATGTGCTGACATCATTGATTATTATTGGAATGAATTTCGACCAAGTAGGAGCTGCATTTGGTGCGATATTCGATGGAGCTTTCTCACCTGAAGCTGCTAAAGGTGGTATTATTGGAGTGTTGGTTGTTGGATTTCAAAGAGCCGCTTTTTCGAACGAAGCTGGTGTTGGTTCTGCTGCAATTGCACATTCTGCTGCCAAAACAGATGAACCAGTTAGTGAAGGTATTGTTGCTTTGTTAGAGCCTTTTATAGATACGGTAGTTGTTTGTACAATGACAGCATTGGTGTTGATTTTTACAGGTTATGCTGATAGTGGATCAGACTTGGATGGTGCTCAATTAACTTCGGCTGCTTTTAGTTCAGTATTCCCTTGGTTCCAATACATATTGATGATTGCAATTGTATTGTTTGCATTCTCAACTATGATTTCTTGGTCATATTACGGCTTAAAGGCATGGACCTTTGTGTTTGGACAAACGAAGAAACAAGAATACCTTTATAAAGGATTATTCCTTGTGTTTACTGTAGTGGGAGCATCATCATCATTAGGAGCTGTTATGGATTTTTCTGATATGATGATTTTAGGAATGGCATTCCCAAATATACTGGGATTATACTTCTTATCGAAGGAGGTTAAAATTGATTTGAAAAGCTACTTGAAACGAGTGAAAAGCGGTGAAATAAAACGTTATAAATAATGAGGCATTTCCTTAAAAATCAATTTTACTTTACAAAGAGAGAACGTAATGGTATTATTGTTTTATTAGGGATTCTGGTACTAGTAAATCTGGTTATGGCTTATCGTAAATATTCCCAACCAAATGTAGCTTCAGATACCAATGCGTTTTTTCAAGAAATTGCGGCTATCGAAGATAGTATTAGAGCAGATAAATTATTAGAAAAGAGCAGGCATTCGCCTGCTCTTTTTGATTTTGACCCTAATGCAGCAAGCAAAGAACAGCTTATAGCATTGGGTACATCAGATAAAGTGGCTCAAACAATTGTAAACTACAGAAATAAAGGGGGGCGGTTTTATAGTAATAAAGATTTAGAGCGGGTGTATGGCATCTCAAAGAAATTAGTGGATAGTTGGACCAATCATTTGATATACCCGCTAAAATCTCCTAGTAATAGATCAAAGCCTAAAGTGAAAAAGGATGAAAGTGTAACGAAAGTAATTGTACCTGTTTCTTTAAATAATTCGGACACCGCACAGTTAAAGCAGGTTCCTGGTATTGGGTCTTATTTCGCGAAACAAATAGTTTCTTATCGATTGGAATTAGGAGGGTTTCGAGAAGTAGAACAGTTGCTGGAGATTTATTTGGTAGATAGTTCTAAATTAGAGCAATGGTTGCCGCATTTGATATTAGATATATTTTCTGTGCGCTTTCTTAACATCAATAAAAGCACGATTCAACAATTGTCAAAACATCCATATCTTAGCTATAAAATTGCTTCGGCCATTGTTAAGTTTAGGGAGCAACATGGAGAATATCAAAATATCAATGCATTAAAGAAATTGCATTTGATAGACGAGGCAATTTTCCGTAAAATTGCCCCTTATTTAAAAGTTAATGATAAGTAAGCAAATAGCGTCAGCAGTAAGGGATGTTCCTGATTTTCCCAAACCAGGTATTGTATTCAAAGACATTACACCGGTTCTTTCAGATCCAAAGCTATGCGATGCAATTATTGCTCATTTTGTAGAGCGCTACCAAGACCAAGATTTAGATGCTGTGGTAGGGCTTGAAAGTCGCGGATTTTTATTTGGAATGAGTTTGGCTCAAAAACTTAATTTGCCATTTGTACCAGTTAGAAAGAAGGGCAAACTTCCGCATGATGTAATTTCATATTCTTACGACTTAGAATATGGATCTGCCACGGTTGAAATTCATAAAGACGCATTGAAACCAGGCATGAAAGTATTAATACATGATGACCTTTTAGCAACAGGAGGGACTGCTGTTGCTGCGGCCGAATTGGTAAAAGAATTGGGTGCAATACCAATTGCTTTCGCGTTTATTATTGGTTTGTCATTTTTAAAAGGTGATCACAAATTGAAAAATTACACAAATAACATATATTCTATAATAAGCTATTAATAATATTATATAATGGATTTCCAGTATACAGAAACGCAAAAAATGATTGCTCAAACGGCAAGAGACTTTGCCGAGCAACATATCCGTCCAAACATTATGAAATGGGACGAAGCACAAACTTTTCCTGTTGACCTTTTTAAGAAATTAGGAGAGCTTGGAATGATGGGGGTTTTGGTTCCCGAAGAATTTGGAGGAGCAGGATTATCATATACCGAATACATCACCATTTTAGATGAAATATCTAAAGTGGACCCCTCAATAGGATTATCTGTGGCCGCACATAACTCATTGTGTACAGGGCATATTTTGGAATTCGGAAATGCAGAACAAAAAGCAAAGTGGTTGCCTAAACTAGCCTCTGCCGAATGGATTGGGGCATGGGGTTTAACAGAGGTTGGAACAGGTTCCGATGCTGGAAGAATGAACACTACAGCCGTTTTAGATGGTGACCATTGGGTGATTAATGGTTCAAAAAACTTTATTACACACGCCATTTCAGGAGATATTGCTACCGTAATTGTAAGGACAGGAGAAAAAGGTGATTCTCATGGAATGACCACTTTTGTTATTGAAAAAGGAACGGCAGGATTTACTTCTGGAAAAAAGGAAGATAAATTAGGGATGCGTGCTTCAGAAACAGCAGAGCTTATTTTTGACAATTGTAGAGTTTCTAAAGACTGTGTGCTGGGTGAAGTAGGCGAAGGATTTATTCAGGCAATGAAGGTCTTAGACGGAGGGAGGATATCTATTGGAGCACTATCGTTGGGTATTGCAAGGGGAGCTTATGAGCACGCATTAAAGTACGCTAAGGAGCGCGAGCAGTTTGGCCAACCAATTGCAAATTTTCAAGCTATTGGTTTTAAGTTGGCAGATATGGCTACAGAAATTGATGCTGCTGAATTATTACTTTACGAAGCTGCTGACTTGAAAAATAGAGGTGAGAAGGTAACTAAGGTTTCTGCCATGGCAAAATACTATGCGTCAGAGGTTTGTGTGAGGTGTAGTAATGAAGCAGTGCAAATTCACGGAGGTTACGGGTATACTAAAGAATTTCCAGTAGAGAAATTTTATAGAGACTCTAAGCTATGTACCATAGGCGAAGGGACCTCAGAAATACAAAAACTGGTTATTTCTAAAGAAATTTTAAGGTAAGTGTTTGCTGCGAATTAAATTGTCATATATTTGCAACCGTAAATCTAGAATAGTTACAAATTTAGTCGAATAAGGTTATGATTATTATTCCTGTAAAAGAAGGTGAAGCTATTGAAAGAGCTTTGAAGCGTTTCAAAAGAAAATTTGATAAGACTGGCGGAATGAAGCAATTGCGCAGTCGTAAAGACTTTACTAAGCCTTCTGTTGCTCGTAGAAAGCAAATGATAAAAGCAGCTTACGTACAGAAATTAAGAGAAGCGGATGACGCTTAAGTCTTAGTTACTTATATATTCTTATATAAGAAGGCTCTTCCTTAACAGGAAGAGCCTTTTTCTGTTGCTGTTTATCTCCATTTCTATTACAGCAATATTTATATTCGTTGCATGTCTCAATTAAAAGAAGATTTAAAGATTCTAGTAATGTCCTTTCTAACTTATTTAAGTCTAGAAAAGCGCTATTCCAATCATACTATTACCGCGTATCGAACCGATCTTTTTTCATTCATAAAGTTTATTGGAAAAGCATCGAGTACAGATTCTTGGAGCGATATCAACGAACAAGATATCAGGGCTTGGATGGTAACTTTAATGGACTCTAATTTGTCTGCCAGAACCATACATAGAAGAATGGCTGCTTGCAACTCCTATTATAACTACTTAATTAAGTATAAAGGATTCGAATCTAATCCGGTACAATTGGTTCAAAAACCAAAAGTGTCTAAACCCTTGCCAGAGGTAATGCGAGCTGATGAGATGGTAAAGCTTTTTGAGTCAACCGAGTTCTCAAGTGATCTGTCTGGTTGCAGAGATCAATTGATTTTAGAAATGTTATATGGTACAGGTATTAGATTGTCTGAGTTGATTGGGTTGAAAATTGAAGATGTCAAAAACAAGGGGTCTCACATTTTGGTTTTGGGTAAACGTAATAAGGAGAGGTTGGTTCCAATATATAAAGAACTTCAAAATAAGGTTATGGATTACCTTAAAAGAAGGGGGCGGAAATGGACAGAAGAAAAGGAGGATTTTTTCTTGACGGATAAAGGAGAGAAATTATATCCGAAATTTGTTTACAGAATAGTGAATATGTGCCTTGGTAGAGTAACAAGTAGGTCTAAGAAAAGCCCACATGTTTTGCGACATAGTTTCGCAACACACTTATTAAATAAAGGAGGTGACTTAAATGCGGTAAAGGAACTATTAGGGCATTCGAGTCTTGCTGCAACAGAAGTGTACACACACAATTCAATAGAAGAGCTGAAAAAAGTGTTTAATCAGACACATCCTCGAGGCGGGCGCAATACAAAAAACGTATAAAAGTGAGTATTCAGTCGGTTGGCTTCACAGCAGATCTGAAACAATCGATTTTACGGAAAAGACGTTACCGAAGTTAGGAACAATTTTGAATCGTATTGTAGGGTGTGAAGTGTATTTTAGGGTTGAGAATATCTCAGCCCCGGAAAATAAGCTTACTGGGGTAAGGATTTTAGTTCCATGAAAAGATATTGATGTGAAAAAACAATGTAAGAGTTTTGAAGAGGGAGTGAATATTGGTCATTATGTACTTAAACTTCAGTCAATTAAGTCTTAGGAAACAGTACTAGTAAAATAAATTGCGATTTTTTAATTTTTTTTCGTTCCGTATGTTGTGCGAACAGAAAATGTTTTTACATTTGCAGTCCTCTTACGAATGAGGGCTGCTTTTTCTAATTAAGGGTAGCGTGAGTAAGGGTTAGGCCGATGTAGCTCAGCTGGCTAGAGCAGCTGATTTGTAATCAGCAGGTCGTGGGTTCGAGTCCCTCCATCGGCTCTTCGTTCTTTAAAAGAAATTGTGTGTTGGGGAGATACTCAAGCGGCCAACGAGGGCAGACTGTAAATCTGCTGGTTTCACCTTCGCAGGTTCGAATCCTGCTCTCCCCACAATTAAAATATATTTAAGTAGTCAAAAGCGGGAGTAGCTCAGTTGGCTAGAGCGTCAGCCTTCCAAGCTGAGGGTCGCGGGTTCGAATCCCGTCTCCCGCTCTTTTACTGCTTAATTGACTGCTTTAGCCGATGTAGCTCAGGGGTAGAGCGTTTCCTTGGTAAGGAAGAGGTCAGGGGTTCAAATCCCCTCATTGGCTCGGCTAAAATAAAACGTTTCTTATGGATTACTCCGCCTGTTGGTAGGGGTTTTTCGCGTAGAAGCAATATAGATTTGAACTAAACAATTGATTATAATAATTTAATTCGTCAATCATGGCTAAAGAAAATTTTGTACGTACTAAGCCGCACTTGAATATTGGTACAATTGGACACGTTGACCACGGTAAGACAACTTTGACCGCTGCTATTACTAATGTATTAGCTAATGCTGGTTTTGGTGAGAAACGTGATTTCGAGTCAATCGACAACGCTCCGGAAGAAAAAGAGCGTGGTATTACTATTAATACGTCTCACGTAGAATACGAAACTGCAAATCGTCATTACGCACACGTTGACTGTCCAGGTCACGCGGATTACGTAAAGAACATGGTTACTGGTGCTGCTCAGATGGACGGTGCTATCCTTGTTGTTGCTGCAACTGATGGTCCTATGCCACAAACACGTGAGCATATCCTATTAGCTCGTCAGGTTGGTGTACCTCGTATCGTTGTTTTCTTGAATAAAGTTGACATGGTTGATGATGAGGAGCTTCTTGAATTAGTTGACATGGAAGTTCGTGACTTGTTATCTTTCTATCAGTTTGATGGTGATAACACTCCAGTTATTCAAGGTTCTGCTTTAGGTGGTTTGAATGGTGATGACAAATGGGTTGATTCTATTATTGAATTGATGGCTGCTGTTGATACTTGGATTGAATTGCCAATTCGTGAGTCCGATAAAGACTTCTTAATGTCAATCGAAGATGTATTCTCTATTACTGGTCGTGGAACTGTAGCTACAGGTCGTATCGAAACAGGTGTTGCTAATACAGGTGATGGTGTTGATATTATTGGAATGGGTGACGAGAAGTTAACTTCTACTGTTACTGGTGTTGAAATGTTCCGTAAGATTTTGGATAGAGGTGAAGCTGGTGACAACGTTGGTATCTTGTTAAGAGGTATTGAAAAGTCTGACATCAAGCGTGGTATGGTAATCTGTAAGCCAGGTTCTGTAACACCACACAAAAAATTCAAAGCTGAGGTTTATGTGTTGAAGAAAGAAGAAGGTGGTCGTCACACTCCTTTCCACAATAGATACCGCCCACAGTTTTACTTGCGTACCACTGATGTAACTGGTGAGATTTCTTTGCCAGAAGGAACTGAAATGGTTATGCCTGGTGATAACTTAACTATTACTGTTGATTTGATTTCTACAGTAGCAATGTCAAAAGGTCTACGTTTTGCTATCCGTGAGGGTGGTCGTACTGTAGGTGCTGGACAGGTTACTGAGATTTTAGACTAATAAGTTTAAATAATTGCAATAAAGGAAAGACCTTTTTGGTCTTTCCTTTTTGCGCAAACGGGTGTAGCTCAATTGGCAGAGTAGTGGTCTCCAAAACCATTGGCTGGGAGTTCGAGTCTCTCCACCCGTGCTAAGAAAAATATTACATGGCAAAGTTGAAAGTGATCTTGCAAGAGTCTTACGAAGAGCTGACAGAAAAAGTGTCTTGGCCTACATGGGCTCAATTACAATCTAGTTCAATGTTGGTTGCAGTAGCATCTGTAATCATAGCATTGATTGTATATGTAATGGATCAATCATTCAGTAATTTGCTGAGCATGTTCTATAGTTTATTTGCATAAGACGAGAAAGAAAGTAGGATGGCTGAGCAAATAAAAAAGTGGTACGTAGTACGTGCTGTTAGTGGGCAAGAAAACAAGGTAAAATTGTATATTGAGAATGAAATCTCGCGATTAGGTTTGCAAGATTTTGTAGCTCAAGTACTTGTCCCTACCGAAAAGATTTATCAAATCCGAAATGGAAAAAAGGTAAGCAAAGAGCGTAACTTTTTTCCTGGTTATATTATGGTTGAAGCTGCATTGGTTGGTGAAATTGAGCACACAATCAAATCGGTTCCAGGCGTAATAGGATTTTTAGGTCAAACAAAAGGTGGTGCTGCGGTACCATTGAGACAAACCGAAGTTAACCGTATGCTTGGAAAAGTAGACGAATTGGCAGAGGAAGAAGAAAGTATCAATATTCCATATATTGTTGGAGAATCTGTTAAAGTAATTGACGGACCATTCAACACTTTTACTGGGGTTATTGAAGAGGTTAATGAAGAAAAGCGTAAGCTTAAAGTGATGGTGAAGATTTTCGGAAGAAAAACTCCTGTCGAATTAAGTTATATGCAGGTTGAAAAAGATAGTTAGAAATATTTAACAGAAAGGTATATTCCTAGTGTTGATCTTCTCCAGATAAAAACGCTTCCAGTTGCACAGAATAGAAGATACCTTTTAGAATTTTAGAAAAATGGCAAAAGAAGTTAGTGCTTTAATTAAATTACAGGTAAAAGGTGGCGCTGCAAACCCATCTCCTCCCGTTGGTCCTGCACTTGGTGCAAAAGGGGTTAACATTATGGAGTTCTGTAAGCAATTTAATGCTAGAACTCAAGATAAAGCAGGGAAAGTATGTCCAGTAGTAATTACTGTTTATGCTGATAAGTCATTTGATTTTGTAATCAAGACTCCTCCAGCTGCTGTTCAATTAATGGAAGCGGCAAAAATTAAGAAGGGATCTGCAGAACCTAACCGTGTTAAGGTTGGTCGTATTACTTGGGATCAAGTAAAAACGATTGCTGAAGACAAGATGACTGATTTGAACTGCTTTACTATTGATTCTGCAATGACTATGGTTGCTGGAACTGCAAGAAGTATGGGGTTAAACGTTAAAGGAGGTGAGGCACCTGCTGGTAAATAAGTAACATCATGGCGAAATTGACAAAAAAACAAAAAGAAGTTGCGGCAAAATTTGACGTAACAAAGGATTACTCCTTAGTTGATGCATCTTCGATCGTAAAAGATATTACTACTACAAAGTTTGATGCTTCTATCGATTTAGCTATACGTTTGGGTGTAGATCCGCGTAAAGCTAATCAAATGGTTAGAGGTGTTGTTACCCTTCCGCATGGTACAGGTAAAACTATACGTGTATTGGCATTGGTTACTCCAGATAAGGAGCAAGATGCTAAGGATGCTGGTGCAGATTTCGTAGGATTGGACGAGTACCTAGAGAAAATCAAAGGTGGCTGGACTGATGTAGACGTTATCGTTACTATGCCTGCCGTTATGGGTAAGTTAGGTCCTTTGGGTCGTATTTTAGGGCCAAGAGGTTTAATGCCTAACCCTAAAACTGGAACTGTAACAATGGATGTAGCGAAGGCTGTAGCTGATGTTAAAGGTGGTAAAATTGACTTTAAAGTAGATCGTTACGGAATTATTCACGCTTCAGTTGGAAAAGCATCTTTTGATGTTGCGAAAATCGAGGAGAATGCAAGAGAATTATTGCAAACTATCGTGAAATTGAAACCTACAGCGGCTAAAGGTACGTATGTTAAAAGTATTGCAATGTCTAGCACAATGAGCGCAGGTATTAGCATCGATACTAAATTGTACGTATAAGCTAAGCCCTAAAAAGTAGAAAAGATGACAAGAGAAGAAAAAAATAATGCAATTGAGGCATTGGTAAGCCAACTTTCTGAAAGTAAGGTGGTTTATTTAGCTGATATCGCAGGCTTGGACGCTGAAAAAACAAGTCAGTTAAGAAAACTTTGTTACTCTAAAGGTATTTCGCTTAGTGTTGTAAAAAACACGTTGTTGGCGAAAGCAATGGAGAGAAGCGACAAGGATTTCGGTGAGCTTTCAGATGTGTTAAAGGGGAGTACCTCTATGATGCTTTCTGAAACGGGAAATGCACCAGCAAGAGTAATTAAAGATTTCTCGAAAAAAGCAAAAATACCTGTATTAAAGGGAGCTTGGATCGATGAAGCTGTATTTATTGGCGCTGATCATTTAGAGTCTTTAACGACTTTGAAATCCAAAGAAGAGCTTATTGGCGATATCATTATGTTGTTGCAATCGCCTGCTAAAAACGTGATTTCTGCGTTGCAGTCAGGAGGTAATAAACTATCTGGTATTGTTAAGACATTATCGGAAAGAGCAGAGTAAATTGTACGCACACTCGCTTCCATATATTTTTGAGTTAGTAATTTAAGAACAAATAAACCATACTGAAATGGCAGATTTGAAAGATTTCGCTGAGCAATTAGTGAATTTAACAGTAAAAGAAGTAAACGAATTAGCGGAAATTCTTAAGGAAGAGTACGGAATCGAACCTGCAGCTGCTGCTGTAGCTGTAGCTGGTCCTGCTGCTGGTGGAGACGCTGAAGCTGAGGTTCAAACAGAATTCGATGTAATTTTGAAAGCAGCTGGTGCTTCAAAATTAGCAGTAGTTAAATTGGTAAAAGAATTGACAGGTCTAGGCTTGAAAGAGGCTAAAGCTGTAGTTGATAGTGCTCCTGGTGCTATCAAAGAAGGTGTCTCTAAAGACGAAGCAGAAGCGCTTAAAACTCAGTTAGAGGAAGCTGGTGCTGAAGTTGAGCTTAAGTAAGCTGCTTTTTTACAATTATTAAGGTTTAGGTCTTTCACGGTATGTGAGAGACCTAAACCCTTTTGTGTTTTATAACACTTGAACGGAGTTTTAACTTTAACTTTCTGTACTTTGGCTCAGAATAACTTTAGCGAAAGAGTAAATTTCGCGTCTATCAAAAGTCAAATTGATTATCCGGATTTTCTCGATATTCAATTGAAAGCTTTTCGTGACTTTTTCCAATTAGATACTAAATCTGAAAATCGTCAGGATGAAGGTTTGTTCTCTGTTTTTAGCGAGAACTTCCCGATTACAGATACAAGAAACCAATTTGTATTGGAGTTCTTGGACTATTTTGTAGATCCACCCCGTTACAGCATTGATGAGTGTATTGAAAGAGGATTGACGTATTCAGTTCCCTTAAAAGCTCGCCTTAAATTATATTGTACTGATCCAGAACATGAGGATTTTGAAACAATCGTTCAGGATGTATATTTAGGAACAATTCCTTATATGACTCCGCGTGGTACTTTTTGTATCAACGGTGCTGAGCGTGTTATTGTTTCTCAATTACACCGTTCTCCTGGTGTTTTCTTTGGGCAGTCTTTCCACGCCAATGGTACAAAATTGTACTCTGCGCGTATTATTCCATTCAAAGGTTCTTGGATTGAATTTGCTACCGACATTAACAGCGTAATGTATGCTTACATTGACCGTAAGAAGAAGTTGCCTTTGACAACTCTTTTACGTGCAATTGGATACGAACGTGATAAAGATATTCTTGAAATTTTTAATCTTGCAGAAGAGGTTAAGGTTTCGAAGGCAGGAATTAAAAAAGTTCTTGGCCGTAAATTGGCTGCTCGTGTATTAAAAACGTGGGTAGAAGATTTCGTAGATGAAGATACAGGAGAGGTTGTATCTATTGAGCGTAACGAAGTTGTGCTTGACCGTGATACAATTCTTGAAAAAGAACACATCGAGGAAATTATTGAAGCTAATGTAAAAGCTATCCTACTTCATAGAGAAGATTTGAAAGCTGGAGATTATAGCATCATCCACAATACATTACAAAAAGATCCAACGAACTCTGAAAAAGAAGCAGTTGAGCATATCTATAGACAATTAAGAAACGCTGAGCCGCCAGATGAAGAGACTGCAAGAGGAATTATTGATAAATTATTCTTCTCTGAAACTCGTTACAACTTAGGTGAAGTTGGTCGTTATAGATTGAATAAAAAATTAGGTCTTGATATTGCAGGAGATACCCAGGTTTTAACCAAACAGGATATCATTTGTATTATTAAGTACCTTATCGAATTGGTAAACTCTAAGGCAGATATAGATGATATCGATCACTTGAGTAACCGTAGAGTTCGTACTGTAGGTGAGCAACTAATGAACCAATTTGGTGTTGGTTTAGCTCGTATGGCACGTACTATTCGTGAGCGTATGAATGTTCGTGATAACGAAGTATTTACTCCTATAGATTTGATTAATGCAAAGACTTTGTCTTCTGTAATTAATTCTTTCTTTGGAACGAATCAGTTATCTCAGTTCATGGATCAAACCAACCCATTGTCGGAGATTACGCACAAGCGTAGATTATCTGCACTAGGGCCAGGTGGTCTTTCTAGAGAACGAGCAGGATTTGAAGTACGTGATGTACATTATACTCACTACGGACGTTTATGTCCGATTGAAACTCCTGAGGGTCCAAACATTGGTTTGATTTCTTCTTTGTGTGTTTATGCAAAGGTGAATAGAATGGGCTTTATCGAAACTCCTTACCGTAAGGTAGAGAATGGTAAAGTTAGTTTGAACCGAGAAGCACAGTATTTAAGTGCAGAGGAAGAAGATGAACAAATCATTGCTCAAGCCAATGCGCCTATCGATAAGGATGGAGCATTCTTGAGTAATAGAATTAAAGCACGTTTCGAAGGTGATTTCCCGGTTTTAGAGCCAGACAAATTAACTTTTATGGATGTTGCTCCTAATCAGATTGCATCTATTTCGGCTTCGTTAATTCCTTTCTTGGAGCATGATGATGCCAACCGTGCATTGATGGGATCTAACATGATGCGTCAGGCAGTTCCTTTGTTGCGCCCGGAAGCACCTATCGTAGGTACAGGATTGGAAGCACAAGTTGCTCAAGATTCTCGTGTTTTGATTAATGCAGAAGGTGCTGGAGTTGTTGAGTATGTAGATGCTAAGAAAATTACCATCAAATACGATCGTACGGATGATGAACGATTGGTAAGTTTCGTAGACGACTATAAGAGCTACAACTTAATTAAGTTCCGTAAAACAAACCAAGGTACTTCTATAACACTTAGACCAATTGTAACGAAAGGTGAACGTGTTTCTATGAACCAAGTTCTTTGTGAAGGTTATGCAACCGAAAAAGGTGAATTGGCTCTAGGAAGAAACATGAAGGTTGCCTTCATGCCTTGGAAAGGATACAATTTTGAGGATGCGATTGTAATTTCTGAACGTGTTGTTAAGGAAGATATCTTTACATCTATTCATGTTGATGAATATACGTTGGAAGTTCGTGACACCAAATTGGGTGTTGAAGAATTGACTGCGGATATTCCTAACGTGAGTGAGGAAGCTACCAAAGATTTGGATGAGCATGGTATGATTCGCGTTGGTGCGGAAGTTAAGCCAGGTGATATTCTTATTGGTAAGATTACTCCTAAGGGTGAGTCTGATCCTTCTCCAGAAGAAAAATTATTACGTGCAATCTTTGGTGACAAAGCGGGTGATGTAAAAGATGCTTCTTTGAAGGCTTCTCCATCATTACGTGGTGTTGTTATCGAGAAAAAATTATTCTCTAGAGCAATCAAGGATAAGAAAGCACGTGCAGAAGATAAAGAAGTTGTTGTTGAGTTAGACGCTAAATACCTTGTTGACGTTGCTGAGATGAGATCTCAACTTGTCGAGAAAATGATGGTATTGGTTAGTGGTAAAACAGCGCAAGGTGTTGTTAACGATTTGAACGAAACTATTATTCCTAAAGGAACCAAGTTTACGCAGAAATTGTTAAACGCTATCAATGACTTCACTCACTTGTCGTCTGACAGATGGACAACTGATAAAGAGAAGAATGAGTTAATCAGAAACTTGTTGCATAATTTCAACATTAGAGTAGCAGATTTAGCTGCAGCTTTAAGACGTGAGAAGTTTACACTAAGTGTTGGTGATGAATTACCTTCTGGAATTATCAAATTGGCTAAAGTTTATATCGCTAAGAAACGTAAGTTGAAAGTTGGTGATAAAATGGCTGGACGTCACGGTAACAAAGGTATTGTTGCTCGTATCGTTCGTGAAGAAGATATGCCATTCTTAGATGATGGAACTCCTGTAGATATCGTGTTGAACCCACTTGGGGTACCATCGCGTATGAACCTTGGACAGATTTACGAAACTGTATTAGGTTGGGCAGGTCAGAAATTAGGTAAGAAGTATGCTACACCAATTTTTGATGGAGCACATATTGACGACATCAACAAATATTCTGAGGAAGCTGGAATTCCGTTGTACGGACACACTTACCTTCATGATGGAGGAACAGGTGAACGTTTTGATCAACCAGCAACAGTAGGTATTATTTACATGTTGAAATTAGGTCACATGGTTGATGATAAGATGCATGCACGTTCTATCGGACCATACTCTTTAATTACACAGCAACCATTGGGTGGTAAAGCTCAGTTTGGTGGTCAGCGTTTTGGAGAGATGGAAGTATGGGCACTTGAAGCATTTGGTGCATCAAACATCTTACGTGAAATCTTGACAGTGAAATCTGATGACGTTGTCGGCCGTGCTAAGACTTACGAAGCTATTGTTAAAGGAGAAAAGATGCCTGAACCAGGTATTCCAGAATCTTTCAACGTATTGCTTCACGAGCTTAACGGATTAGGATTGAACATTACTCTTGACTAAAATGGGTGCCACGTCTTTATGACGTGGCGACCCTTTTACACAATATTTCAACACCATTTATCAATGGCCATGAGAAAAAAGGAAAAGCAAACAAACAGCAACTTCTCTACGATAACCATCGGGTTAGCGTCTCCAGAATCACTTTTGGAAAAGTCGCATGGAGAGGTATTAAAGCCTGAGACTATTAACTACCGTACTTACAAGCCAGAACGCGATGGATTGTTCTGTGAACGTATTTTCGGTCCAGTTAAAGACTTCGAATGTCACTGTGGTAAATACAAACGTATCCGATATAAAGGAATCGTTTGTGACCGTTGTGGAGTAGAAGTGACAGAGAAAAAAGTACGTAGAGAGCGTATGGGACACATCAATTTGGTGGTTCCTGTAGCGCATATATGGTACTTCCGTTCTTTGCCAAACAAAATGGGTTACTTGTTAGGTTTACCTACCAAGAGATTAGACATGATTATCTATTACGAGCGTTACGTTGTAATTCAGGCTGCTGGAGCAATGAATGCTGAAGGAGAGCCAGTTCAAAAAATGGACTTCCTTACCGAAGAGGAGTATTTAGATATCTTGGAGAAATTCCCAATTGAAAATCAATATTTAGACGAAAAGGATCCTAACAAGTTTATTGCTAAAATGGGAGCTGAAGCTCTTATTGCATTGTTGGGTCGTATCGATTTAGATACATTATCATACGAATTGCGCCACAAGGCGAATACTGAAACTTCTCAACAACGTAAGGCGGAAGCTTTAAAAAGATTGCAGGTTGTTGAAGCATTCCGTGAAGCAAATACACGTATCGAGAACAAGCCAGAATGGATGATGATGAAAGTAGTTCCGGTTATACCACCAGAATTACGTCCTCTTGTTCCATTGGATGGTGGTCGTTTCGCTACCTCTGATTTAAATGATCTTTACCGTAGAGTTATTATTCGTAACAACCGTTTAAAGCGTTTGTTAGAGATTAAAGCTCCAGAGGTAATTTTACGTAACGAGAAGCGTATGCTTCAAGAATCTGTAGATTCTTTGTTAGATAATACACGTAAAGCATCTGCTGTTAAAACCGATTCGAACCGTGCATTAAAATCTCTTTCTGATAGTTTGAAAGGTAAGCAAGGTCGTTTCCGTCAAAACTTGTTGGGTAAGCGTGTTGATTATTCTGCACGTTCGGTAATTGTTGTTGGGCCAGAATTGAGATTGTTCGAATGTGGTATCCCTAAAGATATGGCAGCGGAACTTTACAAGCCATTTATCGTTCGAAAGTTAATTGAACGTGGTATTGTAAAAACTGTAAAATCTGGTAAGAAGATTATAGACAGAAGAGATCCTGTAGTTTGGGATATTTTGGAGAATGTTTTAAAAGGACATCCTGTTCTTTTAAACCGTGCACCTACGCTTCACCGTCTAGGTATTCAAGCATTCCAACCTAAACTTATCGAAGGAAAAGCAATTCAGTTGCACCCATTGGTATGTACGGCATTTAACGCGGATTTTGATGGTGACCAGATGGCTGTTCACCTTCCGTTAGGTCCTGCTGCTATTTTGGAAGCACAGATGCTAATGTTAGGTTCTCACAATATCTTGAACCCTGCTAACGGTGCTCCTATTACAGTACCTTCTCAGGATATGGTATTGGGTCTGTACTATATGACCAAATTGAGATTAAGCACACCAGAACGTAAAGTTATGGGTGAAGGCTTGACTTTTTATTCTGCTGAAGAAGTAAATATTGCTTACAACGAAAAGCGTGCTGAATTGCATGCTCAGGTTAAAGTAAGAGCTAAAGTAAAAGAAGGCACTGAGTTAGTTTACAGAATTATCGAAACAACTGTTGGTAGAATTATCTTTAATGAGGTTGTTCCAGAATCAGTAGGATTTGTTAATGAAGTATTGACTAAAAAAGCGCTTAGAAATATTATTGGTAATATCATTAAGGAAACAGACGTACCTACTACGGCTAATTTCTTAGATGATATGAAAGGTCTTGGTTTTACCATGGCATTCCGTGGAGGTCTATCTTTCAACTTAGGTGATGTAATTGTACCTGAAGAGAAAGATGAAATGATGAAAACTGCTCTTGCAAATGTTGAGGAGATTTCGGGTAACTACTCTATGGGTCTTATTACCAATAACGAACGTTACAATCAGGTGATTGACGTTTGGACAAACACCAATGCGCGTTTGACCGAACATGCAATGACTCGTTTGCGAACAGATAATCAAGGTTTCAACTCTATCTATATGATGCTTGATTCTGGTGCTCGTGGATCTAAAGAACAGATTCGTCAGTTATCAGGTATGAGGGGTCTTATGGCAAAACCACAAAAATCTGGTTCTGCAGGAGGTGAGATTATTGAAAACCCGATTATGTCCAACTTTAAAGAGGGACTATCGATTCTTGAGTACTTTATTTCTACTCACGGTGCACGTAAAGGTTTGGCGGATACGGCTTTGAAAACGGCCGATGCGGGTTACCTTACTAGACGTTTGGTTGATGTTGCTCAAGATGTTATTGTTTCTGAAGTTGACTGTGGTACTTTAAGAGGATTACAAGAATCAGCATTGAAGAAAAACGAGGAAATTGTTGAGTCTATTTCTGAACGTATTATTGGACGTGTTTCTTTACACGATGTACATCACCCACTTACTGGCGAATTGTTGGTAGCTTCTGGTGACGTTATTGAAGAAGAAACAGGAGCATTGATCGAGGATTCACCAATCGAAACGGTTGAAGTAAGATCTGCTTTGACTTGTGAAGCTAAGAAAGGTATTTGTGCTAAGTGTTATGGTAGAAACCTTGCAACCAATAAAATGGTACAAGAAGGTGAAGCTGTTGGTGTAATTGCTGCACAATCTATTGGAGAACCAGGTACACAGTTAACACTTCGTACATTTCACGTTGGGGGTACTGCATCTAACGTTGCCGAAACATCTCAAATTCAAGCTAAGTTCGATGGTAAACTTCAAATTGAAGAACTTCGTACTGTGGAAGGTGCTGATGGTGAAAAAGAAGATATCGTTATTGGTCGTACTGCTGAGATGAAGATTGTTGATGAAAATACAGGTATTGTATTGGCAACCAACAATATTCCTTACGGTTCTATCATGAAAGCGAAGTCTGGCAAGAAGATCAAGAAAGGAGATAGTATTTGTGTATGGGATCCTTATAATGCTGTAATTCTATCTGAAACTAAAGGTAAGATCGCATTCGAGAATATCGAAGAAGGTGTTACTTACAGAGTAGAGATTGATGAACAAACAGGTTTCCAAGAGAAAGTAATTTCTGAAACAAGAGATAAGAAGCGTATTCCTACTATTCTTATAGTTGATAGTAAAGAAGAAGTTTTAAAATCATATAACTTACCAGTTGGAGCCCACATTATTGTAGGTGAAAATGATAAGATTGAAGCAGGTAGAATTTTGGTTAAGATTCCTCGTAAGTCAGCTAAGGCTGGGGATATTACAGGAGGTTTACCACGTGTAACAGAATTGTTTGAAGCACGTAACCCTTCTAACCCTGCAGTAGTATCAGAAATTGATGGTATTGTATCTTACGGTAAAATCAAACGTGGTAACCGTGAGGTTATTATCGAATCTAGAACCGGAGAGATTAAGAAATACTTGGTATCTCTTTCTAAACAAATCTTGGTTCAAGAGAACGATTACGTAAGAGCAGGTATGCCAATGTCCGATGGAGCAATTACTCCAAGTGATATTCTTTCTATTCAAGGGCCTTCAAAAGTTCAAGAATACTTAGTAAACGAAGTTCAGGAAGTATACCGTCTACAGGGTGTGAAAATTAACGATAAGCACTTTGAGGTAATTGTACGTCAGATGATGCGTAAGGTGAAAGTTTCTGATCCAGGAGATACGAAGTTCTTAGAAAATCAATTGATTCATAAGAATGATTTGATCGAAGAAAACGATAAGATTTACGGAATGAAGGTGGTTGAAACCCCTGGTGATTCTGAAAACCTTAAAGCTGGTCAAATTGTAACAGCTCGTAAATTGAGAGATGAGAACTCTGTACTAAGACGTAAGGATTTAGAATTGGTTGAAGCGCGTGAAGCACTTCCATCGACTACTATTCCAATCTTACAAGGTATTACAAGAGCATCTCTTCAAACTAAGAGTTTCATCTCGGCTGCTTCCTTCCAGGAAACAACTAAAGTATTGAACGAAGCTGCCATCAACGGTAAAGTGGATTACTTAAGAGGATTGAAAGAAAATGTAATTGTAGGTCATAAGATCCCTGCAGGTACAGGTCTTGCTAAGTATGATAACTTGGTTGTTGGTTCTAAAATCGATTTAGAAGCTTTGAAATCAAGAAAGGAAGAAACTACTGTAGAATCTGTAGAAGTAGAAGACTAGTATTATGGCAGAAACGCAAAACGAAAAACAAGGAAATCAGTTAAACATTGAGTTGACTGAGGAGGTTGCAGAAGGAACGTATTCTAATCTTGCAATCATCAATCATAGTCAATCAGAATTTGTGGTAGACTTTGTGAGGATGATGCCAGGAGTTCCAAAGGCAAAAGTTAAAAGTCGTATTGTGTTAACACCACAACATGCTAAAAGACTAATGAGGGCTTTAGCGGATAATATCAACAAGTTCGAGCAACTTCATGGTACTATTCCTGAGTTACGTCAAGAGCAGGGAATTCCTCTTAATTTTGGAGGACCATCTGCAGAAGCATAGGTGAACCAAATTGCTATTAGTATAGAAACCCCGTATCGGCTAGCCGATACGGGGTTTTATTTTGTATATAATTGCTATAATTAAAAGTACCTTTCTTATTTTTAATGTAGAAATAAAAATATGTTTAAAGAAGTAAGAGTAGCCATTTCAGCATACAGCGAGGCTTGGAGTTTTGTAAAACAACACAAGCTTTGGGTTTATTTATTGGTGCCAGGTTTGCTAAACGTGCTCTTAATTGTAGGTTTGATTCTTAGTGCTATTTATTTGGGTGACTGGGCTTCTATAACTTTACTCGATCTATTTACTTTTGAAAAGGATACTTGGTTGGCAAGTACCATGAGTTTTGCCTTTGCCTTTTTTATTCGGTTTATATTGATATACATCTATGTTTTGATTTATAAAAACCTGATTCTAATTATAGTTTCGCCATTGCTTGCTTTGCTTTCAGAAAAAGTAGAGAGCATAAAAACAGGTAAGACCTATCCTTTTAATCTCAAGCAATTTTTAAGAGATGTATTAAGAGGAGTATGGATAGCCACAAGAAACCTGTTCAGAGAATTATTTTTGGTACTGCTGTTTAGCTTGTTTACTGGATTTCTAAGCCCCTTCTTTATTTTCTTAATAGAGAGTTATTACTACGGTTTTTCGATGTTAGATTATTCCAACGAACGAAAAAAAATGTCGGTACGCGAAAGTATCGACTATATACATAGGCATAGAGGCTTGGCATTGGGCAATGGCATTGTGTTTTATGGCCTTTTTCTAATTCCTTTTATTGGATGGATGGTTGCTCCTGCATTGGGACTTATTGCAGCAACATTAACGGTGTTAAAATCTGATTAATAGCTACCTTTGTGGCTCTCACATTAGAATATGAAGATTAAAATTGCAGCAATTTCATATACCAATACACTGCCATTTATTTACGGTCTAAAGCATTTCATGGATAATGATTTGTTTGATTTACAATTGGCATATCCTTCAAATTGCTCTAAGCTATTACTCGAAAATAAAGTAGACTTGGCTTTAATGCCGGTTGCATCGCTTTTAGCAATGCCAGAGGCTAATATCATAAGCGAATATTGTATTGGTGCAGATGGGCCAGTAGAAACAGTTTGTATTTATTCCGAAGTGCCTATCACCGAGATTGATTCTATTTTGTTGGATTACCAGTCCAAGAGTTCTGTAATGCTTTCTAAGATTTTATTAAAAGAATCCTGGAAAATTGCTCCAAAACAAATTGAAGCAGAAGAGGGCTTCATCGAAAAAATAAAAGGTAAAACTGCGGGATTAGTTATAGGAGATAGAGCCTTCGACTTAAACCAAAGCTACCCTTATGTGTACGATTTAGCTGAAATATGGAAAGAATTGACAGGCCTTCCATTTGTGTTTGCTGCCTGGGTGGCCAGCAAAGAACTACCTCTAAATTTCACAATAGCGTTAAACTCAGCATTGGCACAAGGAGTTGATAATATTGATGCTGCTATAAACGATTTTGTAAAAGATGCTTCTGATAGTGAGACTATGCAGAAGTATTTAAATCGTAGAATAGATTATCGTTTAGACTCCCAAAAACAAAAAGCACTTAAATTGTTTTTAGACTATGGTAAAAAACTAGAATAAGTTAAATTTTGGCAGGTCTTTTATGAAAACATATTTCTTGTTTTCTAAATCCATACTGCAATAAATATGATGTATGCCATTGGTTACCACCAAATAGGGTACTTCTAATTTTAGGTTATATCTAGCAATTTGATCGAACACTTGTTGGTTAAGAGCAACATTGCTGGCTTTACACTCTATTAGTACCACAGGCTTACCTTCTTTATTATAAGCTATAATATCGCAGCGTTTGGCAAGGTTATTTATACGCAAACCTTTTTCAACAGCCAATAAACTAGCAGGGTAGCCATTGTCGTGAATCAAATAATTTAGGAAATTCTGTCTCACCCATTCCTCGGGAGTAAGTACTCTTAACTTTTTTTGAACAACATCCTGCACCAAAAGCTTCCCGCCTTTCGACTGAAATTTTAGGGGATGCTGGGGTAAATTTAATAATGGCATTTCCATAAGGCGAATATACTTTCTTAGTCTTGAATATTCGATTGGAAAGGGCGACTTTTGGCACATGGAATACCAGTCTATTATTTCTGAAATGAAGCAAGGGAAATATCGCCCTATTTACTTTCTACATGGCGAAGAGCCTTACTTTATTGATAAGATTACCAGTTACATAGAGCAAAATGCTTTGGACGAAGATGCCAAAGGGTTCAATCAGCATGTGGTATATGGTAAAGACAATCAGGTAGACACCAGTCAAATAATAAGTTTGGCAAAGGGCTTTCCTATGTTTGGAGACCGTCTGGTGGTGATTGTAAAGGAGGCACAACACCTTAAAGACATAGATGATTTACTCTCTTATGTACTGCAGCATCAACCATCAACAGTATTGGTAATTAATTACAAATACAAGAAGTATGATGGAAAGAAAAAGCTGGCCAAAGAATTAAAAAAGCAAGATTACTTATTCGAAAGTAAGTCTTTGTACGACAATCAGGTGCCTGCTTGGATTCAATCAGCGATGAAAGCCAAAGGATATCAAATAGGGCAGAAGGCTAGTTTTTTACTTTCAGAATTTTTAGGAACAGATTTGGGTCGCATAGAACAAGAGCTCGATAAATTGAGCTTGTTGATTGCTCCTGGAGGAGAAGTATCTGAAGATCTTATCGAGAAGAATGTTGGTATTAGTAAAGATTTTAACAACTTCGAATTGCAGAAAGCCATTGGTTCTAAAAACATATTCAAGTCCAATCAAATCATTCAATATTTTTCGGCCAATCCTAAGTCTAATCCAATGGTGGTTACCACCAGTGTATTGTATAGTTTCTTTAGCAAATTGCTGCTATTTCATGGCTTAAAAAACAAAAGTGATGCAGTGAAAGTAATGGGTGTTAACCCTTATTTTATAAAAGATTACGAGATGGCTGCAAGAAATTTTGACCTCCGTAAATCTGTTCGTATAATTGGCTATTTGCGCGATGCAGATGCCCGGTCTAAAGGTATAGGCAATACCTCTACAAGCGATGGAGAACTGCTAAAGGAGCTACTATTTAAGATACTGCATTAGTGATGAAAAGTATGGGTTGGTAAAAACAGAACCAGAAGCTTACAGTTGGGGTGATTTGGTGAAAGAACAATACCCAGATTCTATCACCGAAGACCAACGATGCATTGCAGTGGATTTAATTGCGGTATCTAAATTTGATATCCCTGTTGATTTTGCCGCAATAAGGGCCCATCCAGATTTACAAGAATTAATATTAGTAAGGCAAGGAAGAATTTCTATTATTCCAATTCCAATAGAATTCTGGAAGTTAAGATGCTGTATTTCTCAAAAATAAGCCTATGACTATAGGCTTTGTTTCGTTACCTTTGTTCCCTTTATTTTCTACCTATGAAAGCAAGCAATAAAAAATCAGTATTAGTTCTAGCAGCGGTGTTATTTCTACAAGTTTTAGCTATCGGGCAAACAGCAACCATTAGAGGTTTTGTTTACGAGAAGAAAACTGGAGATCCAGCAATGTTTGTAAATGTTCTTTTAAAAGGAACCACTTACGGAGTAGCTACAGATGTAGATGGTTTCTACACGATTTCAAAAGTGCAGCCTGGCGACTATACGATGTTTTTATCAGCAATGGGTTACGATTCAATTACGCGCTCTGTAACTGCTGAAGTTGGCGAGGTAATGACCCAAACATTTTACATCAGTGCGTCTACACAAATGCTTCAAGATGTAAATGTTTCTGCTGCCAGAATGGAAGCTAAAACAGAAGTAAAAACAGGGGTAACAAAAATTTCGCCTATCGAAATTAGACAATTGCCAACTATAGGAGGAGAGCCTGATTTAGCGCAATACTTACAGGTAATTCCAGGAGTTGTTTTTACAGGGGACCAAGGAGGGCAGTTGTACATTAGGGGGGGTGCACCAATCCATAATAAAGTGTTAATGGATGGTATGGTTGTTTATAATCCGTTTCACTCTATTGGATTCTTTTCTGTGTTCGATACAGATATCATAAAAGGAGCTGATGTGTATACTGGCGGTTTTAGTGCAGAATATGGAGGAAGAATTTCTTCTGTAATGGACATTAAAACAAGAGAAGGTGACAAGAAACGTATTGGAGGTAAAATGGCGCTAAGCCCATTTGGCTCTAAGTTGATGATTGAAGGCCCTTTGAGTAAAAAAGATGAGAATGGTAATGCCAAAACAACTTTCTTGTTTTCTGGTAAAACATCATATTTAGAAGAAACATCTAAATTATTCTACAGTTATATTGATACCAACGGACTCCCATTTAACTATACCGATATCTATAGTAAGATTAGTATGGTTAACCCAAATGGGAGTAGGTTTAATGTTTTTGGATTCAACTTTAGCGACCAGGTTAAGTTTAGCGAGCAATCTAGATTAAATTGGAAATCGAGTGGATTTGGATCTAACTTTACTTTGATTCCTGGAAATTCTCCAGTTCTTATTAAAGGTAATTTCGCTTATTCTAAATATGGTATCCTTCTAAAAAATGCAGAAGAAAAAGATCGCACCAGCGATATTTCTGGATTCAACATGGGTCTGAACTTTACTTATTTCCTAGGGAATGATAGCGAATTCAACTATGGTTTTGAGATTTTAGGGTTTTCAACAGATTTTAGATTTGCAAATTCTGTTGGTAGAAATATCGAACAATCCGATAACACTACAGAACTGGCTGGATATTTTAAATATAAGTTTGTTGGTTCAAGATTGCTTATAGAGCCAAGCTTTAGAGCACAATATTATGCATCGTTGGGAACTTTTTCTCCTGAGCCTCGTTTAGGGATGAAATTTAATGTTGATGAGAAAACAAGATTAAAAGCATCGGGTGGATTTTATTCTCAAAACTTAGTAGCAGCAAACTCAGATCGCGATGTCGTTAATTTGTTCTATGGTTTCCTTTCTAGCCCAGATAATTATGTTTCTGAATTTGACGGGAAAGAAGTCAATTCTAGTATTCAAAAAGCACGTCATTTAATTGTTGGTGTAGAACACGATTTAACCGATAAAATTGATGTGAATTTAGAAGGTTACGTGAAGCATTTCAATCGAATGACTGGAATCAACAGGAATAAGATTTACGATGATGAACCACCGTATAGCGACTATAGAGACGAGAACTATCAGCCAGAATATTTAAGAAAAGATTTTATTATTGAAGAAGGGCTGGCAAAAGGGATT
>JBLHRE010000005.1:0-27871 GCA_047625765.1 Flavobacteriales bacterium | reverse complement strand
TATTTGAAATCCAAAGCCCTTTATTTAATCCATAAGCTAGCTTAAGGTTCTTTTCGTTAAACTGAGAATTACTTATTCTTTTGCCACTAGGCACTTTATAATCGCCATGATTTGCTATAGAGCCAAAAGCATTTACTTTTGAGCTACCCTTGTGAACCTTAACTCCCATTTGAGTAGATGCACCAGAAGTATTACCGAAAACCTGTTCAGAAAAATAACCTGCTACTTCATCGTGTTTGGCGTAACGCTCGTCTACAAAATAAAGCACACCACCAATAGCATCCGAACCATAAAGCAAAGAGGCTGGCCCTTTTATGACCTCTATACCTTCTATTCCAATAGTCCCTAAACCCAAACCATGTTCTGCTCCCCACTGTTGGTTTTCTACTCTAATTCCTTGCGAATAAGTGACAATTCTATTTCCAGAAAGCCCTCTAATAATCGGCTTACCAATACCAGACCCCGTACTTAATTGATCTACCCCAGAAATATTATTTAAGACTTGAGCTAAACTTACTTCTCCCGATTGTTGCAATTGTTTTATACTTGCTGGTGTAATGCTAACGGTCTGTTCCCCTTTCAATTTCCCTCCAGGAATACTTAGCATTACTTCATCTAAATCAATATGGCTAGGCTCTAATTCGAACAACATTGATTCGCTTACGGATAAATTAACGGCTACATTTAAAGGTTTATAGCCGGTGTTCGACAACTGAATATGAATATTCTTTTTTGGATAATGTAAAATCTCAAATTTACCTTGATCATTTGTAGTAGTACCTGTTTCCAGCTCCAAAAAAAAACATTTACAAACGGTAAAGGACTTTTTGTCTCCATATCTAAAACCAATCCAGTAAAGGGCTTAGCCATTGAATAACAATCACTTAAGTTTAAAAATAATATTAGGACGTACTTTTTTTTCAAAACAAAAAGGGTGTAATTTAATGCTACAGTAGCACTAAGTGTTTAGTACACCAATCGAAGAAGTATTTTTCATTGAATTATCAGCAAAATCGTTCTTCCAGTTAATCCTTCGAAATCGAACATTCATTTGCTCTTTTATTATTCAGAATAAAACTTAGATTTGTCATCATTAAACTAAACTTATGAAAAAATTATTCGGCCTTTTGGTTATTGTTTTGGGTTTAAGCACCCTTAGTTCTAATGCACAAACTTGGACAACAGATTATCAAGCAGCGTTAAAAGAATCAAAAAAAACCAACAAAGCGATTTTAATGAATTTCACCGGATCTGATTGGTGTGGATGGTGTATCCGCTTAAAAAACGAAGTTTTTAGCAAAGAAGAATTTATTGCTTATGCCAATGAAAACTTAATTCTTTTGGAATTGGATTTCCCGAAAAGGAAGAAATTAGAGGCTGATTTGAAATTACAAAACAACAAATTAGCAGGCACACATGCCGTTCGTGGCTTCCCTACCATTGTTATGATTGATGGAAATGAAAAGGTATTATTAAAGGGAGGTTATAAGAAGGGAGGACCCATTCCTTACATTGCAACTTTAAAACAAGCCTTTGCTAAAGCAAGCGCAAATTAGCACGCTAAAAAATATCTTTTAAAAAATCCGTGCAATTAAATCTGCACGGATTTTTTTTGTAATTATAAGCTCATATCTCTTTTAAAAGTCCGCTTGAAAGGCCCGATTAACCTAAAGAAATCTAGCTTTAAGGGATCGTGAATCAATTTTGCCAATCGCCTACGCTCATCCAATAGCACTCCTTTTTCTATATCCTGCATCTGTTTGCCATTGAATTGGGTAAAACAGGTAGTTACAATAGGCTCTAGGTGTTCGAATAGATGATGCTTTTTCAAAATGGCAAATACTTCCATACAGAATCCCCTCAGTAATTCATCAGGCATAGAAAATGGAGAACCAGCAACAAGTGCCTTTATTTTCTCAAAATCATCGTACCCTTGCGCTTCCAATTCACCATCCTTCCCTTCGCCTTCAATATTTGAAAAAAGAGTTTTGAACTCAGCTTCACTTGGTTCAGGGTGCATGACACTTAGCTGTAAAACAGGTCCCATAGCATTTATTATGAGCTGTAAACATATGTCATCACGTTTGCGCAAGCGCTTTAACAATCGATTCTGATAATCCATCACAGTCTCATTATCGCGATGTTTGTAAATAGTATCGTCAGAAACAACTCTTAGCGAATTCTCACAATCGGATAACAGATTAAAATCAATAATTTTATACGTCTTCTTCCCCAGAACTTGAATCAACTCGTAGGCAAAAACATGACCTACTTCATGCCAAACTCTGGTAATAGGAAGGCCATTTTCGGGAATTGGATTTTGAGTAGAGTTTCTATCTGACATAAATGTAACATTATCTAAATTAAAGGCAAAATAAAACCCGAATACTCACGTATTCGGGCTTTATTTTTATAAAATACTTACAAATTACTTTGCAAATTTCTTTTTCAATAAGTCTGTTGTTGTTGAACCTGGACGCTCTAATGGAGAACCCATTGCACGATCCCAAATTAAATTGGTCAACACTCCTAATGAACGTGAAACACCAAACATCACTGTAAAGAAATCATATTGTGTCAATCCATAATGTACCAACAAGGCACCAGAATGAGCATCAACATTAGGCCAAGGGTTTTTCACCTTACCCGTTGCTTGCAAAATTTCTGGAACCACTTCATACACACGACTTACCAATACAAACAAATCATCATGGGGCATATGTTTCAATGCAAACTCACGCTGTGCAGTATATCTAGGGTCTGTCTTACGCAATACTGCGTGACCAAAACCTGGAACAACTTTACCATCTTGCAATGTTTTTTTCACATAGTTTGCAATTTGCTCCTTAGATGGCAAACCTCCACCCAATTCATCTTTCATTGCCAATAACCAACGTAAAACTTCTTGGTTAGCCAATCCATGCAATGGACCTGCCAAACCGTTCATACCTGCTGCAAACGACAAATAAGCATCAGACAAAGCAGAACCAACTAGGTGTGTTGCATGTGCAGAAACATTCCCTCCTTCATGGTCTGCATGAATAGTCATGTACAAACGCATCAATTCGCGAAATTCATCATTGTCGAAACCAAGCATGTGTGCAAAGTTGCCAGACCAGTCTAAACGAGAATCCGGCTCAATGTGCACACCATTGTGGTACATTCTACGGTAAATGTAAGAAGCTACTCTAGGCAAACGTGCAATTAAATTCATAGCATCCTCATAAGTAGGATCCCAATAATCTTTCTTATTAATTCCGTCTCTGTAGGCTTTTGCAAATTCAGATTCAGTACGTAAGGCCATAATACCCGCAACAAACTGGGTCATTGGATGTGCACTTTCCGGCAAAGCATCAATCACCTTAAATACATGTGGAGGAACAGTTGCTCTACGTGCCCAATTGTTTGAAACACGTCTTACATCATCATCCGTTGGCAATTCACCTGTCAACATTAAGTAAAACAAACCTTCTGGCAAAGGCTCATCACCGCCTGGATATGCAGGTAATTTTTTCTGTAGTTCTGGTATACTAAAACCTCTGAATCGAATTCCCTCTTCAGGGTCAAGTTTAGAAGTTTCACATATCAATGCCTGCATTCCACGCATACCCCCGTACAATTGGCTCACCTTGATATCTCCAATTACCTCGTCACCATGCTCCTTAAGGAATTCTTTAACCTCCAATACTGCAGGTCCAATAATACTTTCAAACTTTTCTTTAATTCTATCCATCGTCTTTTCTACCTATTTATTTCTTTAAAAACTTAAAATCTCGTCCCAAATATACTGCGGTATTTGCTAAAATCTCTTCTATTCGCAACAATTGATTGTACTTTGACATACGATCTGACCTAGAAGCGGATCCTGTCTTAATTTGACCCGTATTTAATGCCACTGCTAAATCTGCAATAGTATTGTCTTCTGTCTCACCCGAACGATGACTCATAACGGAGGTATACGCACTATTCTGCGCCATTTGTACTGCTTCCATTGTTTCGGTAAGCGTACCAATTTGGTTTACTTTTACCAAAATTGAATTTGCAACTCCTGTATCTATACCTTGTTTTAAGCGCGCTGAGTTCGTTACAAACAAATCATCACCAACCAATTGTACTTTACCTCCAATCTTATCAGTTAGCATTTTCCAACCCTTCCAATCGTCCTCATCCAATCCATCTTCGATAGAAAGAATAGGATATTTCTCTGTCCATTCTGCCCAGTAATTTACCATCTCTTCTGATGTTAATTTCTGTCCGGTAGACTCAAATTCGTACATCCCAGTTTCGTTATTGTAAAATTCAGAAGCAGCAGCATCAATTGCAATGTAAATGTCATCGCCAGGAGTGTATCCCGCCTTTTTAACCGCTTCTATTACAATCTCTATAGCTTCTTCGTTAGAACCTAAACTTGGAGCAAATCCACCTTCGTCTCCTACATTTGTAGAATGGCCTTTATCTTTCAAAACAGCCTTTAAGTGATGGAAAATCTCTGTACCCATTTGCAAAGCTTCGCTAAAAGTTTTTGCACCAACAGGCATTACCATAAATTCTTGAAAATCTATTTTATTATCTGCATGAGCCCCACCATTTAAGATGTTCATCATTGGAATTGGTAATGTTCTAGCATTTACTCCTCCAACATAAGCAAACAACGGTTGTCCACAAGATTGTGCTGCTGCTTTAGCTACCGCTAAGGATATTGCCAACATTGCATTTGCCCCTAACTTTGCTTTGTTTGGTGTTCCATCTAATTCTAACATCAAACGATCTACACCAGCTTGGTCTGTGGCATCCATACCGATTAACTCATCGGCAATTACTCCATTAATGTTTTGAACCGCATTTAAGACACCTTTCCCTAAGTAGACTGACATATCGCCATCTCTCAACTCAACTGCCTCGTGCTTGCCCGTAGATGCTCCAGAAGGTACTGCCGCACGTCCAAATGCACCATCTTCTAAAAGAACATCTGCCTCGACAGTTGGATTACCTCTAGAGTCTAATATTTGTCTTGCGTGGATATCAGCTATTAAGCTCATTTTAATTCTTTTTTGAAAGTTTAATTTCCTCTACAAACTGATCGAATAAATAACGTGAATCATGCGGGCCTGGAGATGCTTCTGGATGGTATTGTACAGAAAAACAAGATCTATCTTTTAACTTTATTCCCGCCACTGTTTGATCGTTCAAATGGGTATGCGTAATCTCTATATTAGAATTTGCTTCTGCTTCTTCCCTAGAAATAGCAAATCCATGATTTTGTGAAGTAATCTCCCCTTTCCTCGTTTTATGGTTTAAAATCGGGTGGTTGATCCCCCTATGTCCGTTGTGCATTTTAAAAGTTCCAATACCGTTTGCAAGAGAAATAATTTGATGCCCCATACAAATACCGAAAATTGGTAAGCCACATTCCATAATGCGTTTTGCTTCTTCTATTACTTTTGGCATTGCCGAAGGGTCACCAGGTCCGTTTGACAAAAAGATACCATCAGGATCCCATGCTAACATGATTTCCAATTTAGTGTCTTTTGGGAAAACTTTCACCAAACAATCCCTTTCCAAAAAGCATCTAAGAATACTCTCCTTTACCCCAAGATCTAATACTGCCACACGCACTTCGGCATTAGCATCACCTTTTTCGTAAGCAGTTTCTGTTGTTACCTTAGAGGCTAATTCCAAACCGTCCATAGATGGAACCGCTTTCAATTGCTCCTTTAATGCATCCAGGTCCATTGTCTCAGAAGAAATGATAACATTCATAACTCCTTTATCTCTGATATGGCGTACCAAAGCACGTGTATCAACATCAGAAATAACTACAACACTCTGAGATTCGAAATAATCCTTTAAGGCGCCTTCTGCAGAGGTTCTAGAGTACGTTTCACTAAAGTTTTTACAAACCAAACCTGCAATTTTCATTGACTTAGATTCGACTTCATCTTTATGCACTCCATAGTTACCAATATGCGCATTGGTTGTAACCATTATTTGACCGTAATAAGAAGGATCTGTAAACACTTCTTGATAACCAGTCATACCGGTATTAAAACAAACTTCTCCAGTTGCTGTTCCTTTAATCCCTACTGATTTACCGAAAAATACGGTACCATCCTCCAGGACTAAAACTGCTTCAGATCTAACTTGATACTTCATTTAAAAGCGTATATATTTTTGAATAAATCCAAAAAAAAGGATAAAACATATAAACGTCTTATCCTTTTTTATTTTTAAAAAATGCTAACAAAGTGATTACTCAGCTGATTTGTTCTCATCATCGCTTGTTTTTTCTTCTTTCTTTTCTTCTGTAGCTGGTGCTTCCGTAACTGCCTCTGGAGCAGCTTCAGCAACTGGGTCAGCTTTTTTCTTAGAACGTCTTGCTTTCTTCTTAGCTGGTTTAGCCGAAGTATACAATTCGTTAAAGTCAACCAGTTCGATCATACACATCTCCGCATTATCTCCTAAACGAGTTCCTGTTTTGATGATACGCGTATATCCACCTGGACGATCTGCAACCTTGACAGCTACATCTCTAAACAATTCGCTAACAGCATATTTGTTTTTCAAGTAAGAAAATACAACTCTTCGTGAGTGTGTAGTATCGTCTTTAGACTTTGTAATTAAAGGCTCAACAAACATTTTCAAAGCTTTCGCTTTTGCAACAGTTGTGTTGATGCGCTTGTGTTCGATAAGAGAGTTAGACATATTCGCCAACATCGCTTTTCTGTGAGCCGTCTTTCTACCTAAGTGGTTAAATTTCTTCCCGTGTCTCATGTTGTTCTGATTTCGTATTCAAACCTTCTGTAGTATTTGAAAACTGTTTATTATTTACTCAACCTTAATTTTTGTTTAACCTCCCTCACAAGGATTTTGGGAGCTATAGAAATAATAAATAAAATTGCCCCACAAATAATGCGAGGCAATTGAATCTACTCTTTGTCTAATTTATACTTAGATACATCCATACCAAAGTTCAATCCTTTTACTGCAACCAACTCATCTAATTCAGTCAAAGACTTCTTACCGAAGTTTCTGAATTTCATTAAATCTGATTTGCTATAACGAACCAAATCTCCAAGTGTATCAACCTCTGCTGCTTTCAAACAGTTTAGAGCACGAACCGAAAGATCCATATCAACTAAACGCGTTTTTAACAACTGACGCATATGTAATGACTCTTCATCATAGCTTTCCGTTGCTGTAACTTCTTCATCCTCCAAGCTAATACGCTCATCGGAGAAAAGCATAAAGTGGTGAATCAAAATCTTAGCAGCTTCTGTTAAAGCTTCTTGAGGGTGGATAGAACCATCAGTAGAAATTTCAAAAACTAATTTTTCATAATCAGTCTTTTGCTCTACACGAAAGTTTTCGACCGCATACTTTACATTCTTGATAGGTGTAAAGATAGAATCAATTGCAATTGTTCCAATTGGAGCGCTGCCTTTTGAATTCTCTTCTGCTGTTACGAAACCTCTTCCTTTTTCGATGTTCAATTCCATCTTCAACTCAACCGATGAATCCATACGACATATAACCATATCAGGATTCAATACTTGAAAACCGGTAGTAAATTTACCTAAATCTCCGGCAGTTAAAGTCTCTTGTCCTTTAACCGTTATTGAAACAGTCTCGTTATCCATTCCATCGATTTGCTTTTTCAAGCGAACCTGCTTCATGTTAAGGATTATCTCCGTAACATCTTCCACAACTCCTGTGATGGTAGAAAATTCATGATCCACACCTTCGATGCGGATAGAAGTAAATGCAAACCCTTCTAAAGAAGACAACAATACTCTGCGCAATGCATTTCCTACTGTCAATCCATAACCTGGCTCCAATGGTCGGAACTCGAACTGACCAAATTCGTCAGTTGCATGGTTTAAGATTACTTTTTCTGGTTTAACAAAATTTAAAATTGCCATATGGGTAATGTTATGTTGTGCTAAATAATCAGTGATTACTTCGAGTACAATTCAACAATAAGTTGTTCTTTGATGTTCTCTGGAATCTGTGTACGCTCTGGAGTAGCTAAAAACTTACCAGTTCTAGTTTCAGAATTCCATTCAATCCATTCGTAAGCACTAGATCTACTACGAAGCGATTCAGTAACCACTTCTAAAGATTTAGATTTTTCACGAACAGCAATTACATCACCAGTTTTAACACTGTATGAAGCTATATTCACGATATCACCATTAACAGTAACGTGTCTGTGTCCAACCAATTGGCGAGCACCACGTCTTGTAGGAGCAATACCCATACGGAATACAACATTATCTAAACGTGCTTCACACATTTGTAATAATACTTCACCCGTAATTCCTTTGCTACGTGACGCTTTCTCAAACATGTTTGCAAATTGCTTTTCCAAAATACCATAAGTATATTTTGCTTTTTGCTTTTCTTGCAACTGAACAGCGTATTCAGATTGTTTTCTTCTACGCTTAGCTACACCATGTTGCCCAGGAGGATAATTTCTTCTTTCGAAAGCTTTATCTGCACCGAAGATAGGATCACCAAATTTACGAGCTATCTTAGTCTTAGGACCTCTATATCTTGCCATCTCTTACTAATTTTTAATTCTTAGGAGTCAACCTATTATACTCTTCTACGTTTTGGAGGACGACATCCGTTGTGCGGCTGTGGAGTCACATCAATGATCTCTGTAACCTCAATACCAGCATTGTGGATTGTACGGATAGCAGATTCACGACCGTTACCTGGCCCTTTAACGTATACCTTTATCTTTCTAAGTCCAGCTTCGTGAGCTACTTTAGAACAGTCTTCTGCTGCCATTTGTGCTGCATAAGGAGTGTTCTTTTTAGAACCTCTAAAACCTTGCTTACCAGCAGAAGACCAAGAAATAACTTGTCCTTGCTTGTTGGTTAACGAGATAATAATATTGTTAAAAGTTGCACTAATATGTGCTTCACCTACCGCGTCAACTTTAACGACTCTCTTTTTGGTTGTCTTAGCCATAAGAACTTATATTATTTAGTTGCTTTCTTTTTGTTAGCAACTGTTTTTCTCTTTCCTTTTCTTGTACGCGAGTTGTTCTTCGTTCGCTGACCTCTAAGAGGTAATCCAGCACGGTGACGAATACCACGTTGGCAACCGATGTCCATCAATCGCTTGATGTTCATTTGAACTTCAGAACGCAATTCACCTTCTACGGTAAGTTGCTCAGAAATCAAATTTCGGATTGCTCCGATTTCATCATCGTTCCAATCTTGTACCTTAGTATCAAAACTTACTTCTGCCTTTGTCAAGATATCTCTTGAAAGGCTTCTACCAACTCCGAAAATGTAAGTAAGACCTATTTCGCCTCGCTTATTCTTTGGTAAATCTACTCCTGCAATTCTAGCCATAAGACTTATTTGTTTTTACTAAAAGCTAATCCTAGCCTTGTCTTTGTTTAAACTTAGGATTCTTTTTGTTGATAACGTACAAACGACCTTTCCTGCGAACGATTTTGCAGTCTGCACTTCTCTTCTTAACAGATGCTCTAACTTTCATCTCTCTTGTTATTATAAAACTTGTTAGTATCTATATGTAATTCTGGCTTTTGACAAGTCATACGGAGACATCTCCAACTTCACTTTATCACCAGGCAATAATTTAATATAATGCATACGCATCTTTCCTGAAATATGCGCAGTTACTACATGCCCATTTTCCAATTCAACGCGGAACATCGCATTCGATAATGCTTCGATAATTGTTCCATCTTGTTCAATAGATGCCTGTTTAGCCATAAATTAATATCCTATCTATTCTTTAATACTTCATCAACAAACTCAAAAGACGACAGAATTTCTGCCTTTCCCTTACGCACAACAATAGTATGTTCAAAGTGTGCCGATGGTTTCCCATCTCTTGTTCTAATTGTCCATCCGTCAGATTCGTGAATCACATCTTTAACGCCCATGTTTATCATAGGCTCAATAGCAATTACCAATCCATCTTGTAGCTTAATTCCACGACCACGTTTACCGTAATTTGGAACTTGAGGATCTTCGTGTAGGTTTTGACCTACACCGTGTCCCACTAACTCTCGAACAACACCATACCCATAACCTTCAGAAAATTGTTGAATGGCAAAACCAATGTCTCCCAATCTGTTTCCTGCAACTGCTACTTCAATTCCTTTATACAAAGACTCTCTAGTAACAGTTAAAAGTTGTTGTCTTTCTTTATCTATTTCACCTATTGCATGTGTAAAAGCAGAATCGCCATAATAGCCATTCATTATTACACCACAATCAACAGACAAAATAGTTCCCTCTTTTAAAGGTTGATTATTGGGAATCCCATGTACGACCTGTTCTTCCGGAGAAACACAAAGCGTATTAGGGAAACCACCGTAACCTTTAAACCCAGGAACACCACCATTGTCTCGAATAAACTCCTCAGCAATGGTATCCAACTCCAACGTTGTTACACCTGGGCGAATTAACTTCGCCACTTCGGCATGTGTTTTAGCAACAAGTAAAGAACTTTCTCTAATCAGTTCTATTTCCTCTTCAGACTTATAATAAATCATCTACAAAAAATAATTAAAGTGCAGCGCCTACTCCAGCACGCCCTTTTAATCGACCCGTCTTCATTAAACCATCATAGTGACGATTCAATAAATAACTCTCTATTTGTTGAAGAGAATCTAACACAACACCTACTAAAATAAGTAGTGAAGTTCCTCCAAAAAATTGAGCAAAGTCAGTATTTATACCAGCCTTCATTGCGAAAGCAGGTAATATTGCAATCAGTGCCAAAAACAAAGATCCTGGAAAAGTAATACGAGACATAATTGTATCGATATACTCAGCCGTTGGCTTCCCTGGTTTAATTCCTGGTACAAAACCTCCATTACGTTTCATATCATCAGCCATCTGGTTAGTGTTAACCGTAATGGCTGTATAGAAATAAGTGAAGGCCACAATTAAGATTGCAAAAGTAAGATTATAAGTTAAACTACTAAAATCTGTAAATTGTGCTGCTATCCCTTGTAGGGACTCAGAATCCGAAAATCCAACCAAAGTAATAGGAACAAACATTATCGCCTGAGCGAAGATTATTGGCATAACTCCAGAGGCATTTACCTTTAATGGGATGTATTGACGAGCTCCTGCTGATGTAGCTTGTTGCTTACCCATAACTTGTTTTGCGTATTGCACAGGAATTCTACGAACTCCTTGTACTAGCAATACAGAAACCATAATAACAAGTAAGAATGCAACAATTTCAATCACAAACATTACCAATCCTCCACCTGCATCCTCTAACTTAGACGTTAATTCAAATACAAATGATTGAGGCAATCTCGATATAATACCCACCATAATTAAAAGTGAGATACCGTTTCCAATTCCTTTATCAGTAATCTTTTCACCCAACCACATTGCGAAGATTGTTCCTGTCATCAAAATTATCAGCGATGAGAACCAAAAAGTTCCAGCTGGTAATAAGAACGCAGTGTCTGGCAATTGTCCTTGTAGATTCGCTATATAACCAGGGGCTTGAGCTAACGTAATAAGAACAGTTAAATATCGAGTGATTTGATTCACTTTTCTTCGACCACTTTCTCCTTCTTTTTGCAATTTTTGTAAGTAAGGCACAGCCATACCTAATAATTGAACAACAATAGAAGCCGAAATATATGGCATAATACCCAAGGCCAAAATAGATGCTTGCGCAAATGCTCCACCAGTAAATAGGTTTAACAAACCTAATAAACCAGAAGAAGCTTGTTGTTGCAAAGCATCCAATTGAGTTGGATCTATTCCAGGAAGTACAACATACGAACCTAAACGATATACTAACAAGAATCCTAGCGTAGCTAAGATTCTGTTACGAAGTTCATCTATCTTCCAAATATTCTGTAATGTGTCGAAAAATTTCTTCATCTATGTGCTATTACAAGGTTGTAGCAATACCACCTTGAGCTTCGATAGCAACAACAGCGGAAGCAGAAAATTTGTGTGCGGTAATATTTACTTTAAGCTCTATAGCACCACCACCCAAAATCTTCACTAAATCTTTCTTTCCAGCCAATCCGTTTTCAATCAAGATATCCAAAGTGATTGTCTCCAATTTTTTAGCAGTTGCCAATAATTGAATTGTATCCAAATTGATTGCTCTGTATTCTTTTCTGTTTGGGTTCGTAAAACCAAACTTAGGAACACGTCTCTGCAATGGCATTTGACCACCTTCGAAACCAATTTTTCTTGAATAACCTGAACGAGACTTAGCACCTTTATGACCACGTGTAGATGTTCCACCGTGACCAGAACCTTGCCCTCTACCAATACGCTTGTCGCTTTTAGTAGACCCGTCTGCTGGTTTTAAATTATGCAATTCCATCTTTTTCTAGCTTTATTTATTAAGCTTCTTCAACAGAAACTAAATGCTGAACTCTTTTTACCATGCCAAGAATTTGTGGCGTAGCTTCGTGCTCAACAACTTGATTTATTCTTCTTAGACCTAAAGCTTCCAAAGTCAATTTCTGACGACCTGGGCGTCTAATTTTACTAGCGATTTGTTTAATCTTAATCTTAGCCATTTTATCAGCGCTTTAGAATTAACCGTTAAAAACTTTGTCTAAAGAAACACCTCTTTGCTTAGCAATGGTCTGTGCATTACGCAATTCCAACAAAGCATTAAATGTAGCTTTCACTACGTTGTGAGGGTTCGAAGATCCTTTTGATTTTGCAAGTACATCAATTACACCTACACTCTCTAATACTGCACGCATTGCACCACCTGCAATAACACCAGTACCCTGAGAAGCTGGACGCATAAATACACGTGCTCCGCCAAACTTAGCTGATTGTTCGTGAGGAATAGAACCATTTATTAATGGAATACGAACTAAGTTCTTCTTAGCGTCTTCGATACCTTTAACAATAGCTTCAGAAACTTCCTTAGATTTACCAAGTCCGTAACCAACTACACCACTCTCATCACCTACTACTACGATTGCAGAGAAACCAAAAGTTCTACCACCCTTAGTAACCTTTGTTACACGTTGAATACCAACTAAACGGTCTTTCAACTCAAGGCCACTAGGCTTTACTCTTTCTATATTTTTTCCTTTAATCATCTTTCCTAGAATTTAAGTCCGGCTTCTCTAGCGCCTTCAGCTAATGATTTTACTCTACCGTGATACAAGTATCCGTTACGGTCGAATGCACAAGTTGTCACCCCTGCAACAATAGCTTTCTCAGCCAATGCTTTACCAACAGTGTTGGCAACAGTTACCTTAGTACCTTCAGACTTGATGTCTTTATCGCGAGAAGAAACAGCAACAATAGTTACTCCATTCAAATCATCGATAATCTGACCATATATCTCGTTATTGCTTCTGAACACAGACAACCTTGGACATTCAGGAGTACCTGAAACTATACCACGGATACGTCTTTTAATACGTGCTCTTTTTTGCTCTTTCGTTAGTGCCATAGCTTATTCCTATTTAGCAGCTGTCTTACCAGCTTTTCTTCTAATTTGTTCACCAACATACTTGATACCTTTTCCTTTATAAGGCTCAGGCTTACGGAATGCGCGAATCTTAGCCGCAATCATACCGATCAATTGCTTGTCGAATGAAGTTAATTTAATGATTGGGTTTTTACCTTTATCAGATACAGTTTCAATCTTAACCTCTTCTGGCAATTCCAATATTATGTTGTGAGAATAACCAACAGACAAATCTAATTTTTGACCTTGGTTAGTTGCTCTATAACCTACCCCTACCAATTCCAAGTCTTTCGACCATGCTTTAGCTACACCTTCAATCATGTTATATACCAACGAACGGTACAATCCATGTAATGCGCGGTGATCTTTTTGATCACTTGGGCGTGCAAAAGTAATAATATTATCAGTAATAGTTACTGTAATATCTTTATCTACCTGTTGCGTTAAAGAACCAAGCTTACCTTTTACAGTAATTAAATTATCGTTGCTTAGCGTAACTTCAACACCTGCAGGAATTTCGACTGGCTTTTTACCAATTCTAGACATACCTTACGGAATTAAAAATTAATTTATTTTTTTAGTATACGAAGCACAAAACTTCTCCACCAACATTGTCTTTTCTAGCTTGCTTATCTGTCATTACTCCTTGAGAAGTAGAAACAATAGCAACACCTAATCCATTCTGTACACGGGGCATTGTTGAAGAATTAGAATACTTACGTAAACCTGGCTTACTTACACGTGTAATGTCTTTGATAGCTGAAGTCTTAGAAATTGCATCATATTTCAATGCAATTTTAATACTTCCCTGTGGACCATCCTCTTCAATTTTGAAGTTCAAGATATAACCTTGATCCATCAAAATTTTAGTGATATCTTTTTTCAAGTTAGAAGCTGGAATGCTTACTACTTTGTGTCCTGCTTGGATCGCGTTTCTAACTCTAGTTAGATAATCTGCAATTGGATCTGTAATCATTTCTTTTACCTTTATTCGATTAGTTTACCAGCTGGCTTTTTTAACCCCTGGAATCAAACCTGAATTAGCCATTTCACGAAAAGTTACACGCGAAATACCAAACTGGCGCATATATCCTTTTGGACGACCTGTTAATTTGCAACGATTGTGCTTACGAATAGGAGAGGCATTCTTAGGTAACTTTTGTAAACCTTCGTAATCACCAGCAGCTTTCAAAGCAGCTCTTTTCTCAGCATACTTATCAACGGTTTTTTCTCTTTTGACCTCACGGGCCTTCATCGATTCTTTAGCCATCTCTTATTTCTTTTTAAATGGTAAACCAAATGCGGTTAATAAAGCATGGCCTTCTTCATCAGAATCCGCACTTGTTACGAATGTAATGTCCATACCAGTAATTCTATTTACCTTATCTATATCAATTTCAGGGAAAATGATTTGTTCAGTAATCCCTAAAGTATAGTTTCCTTTACCGTCAAAACCTGTTGCGCTAATTCCTTGGAAATCGCGAATACGAGGCAAAGATGTAGAGACTAAGCGGTCTAAGAATTCATACATCTGATCACCACGTAAAGTAACACGTGCACCAATTGGCATACCTTTACGTAATTTAAAAGAAGCAACATCTTTCTTAGAGATCGTAGCTACTGCTTTTTGACCTGAGATACGAGACATTTCGTCAACAGCATACTCAATTAATTTTTTGTCAGAAACTGCTCCACCAACACCTTGGCTTAAACAAATCTTTTCCAACTTTGGTACCATCATTTTATTCTTGTACCCGAATTTTTCTGTAAGGCTAGAAACAATCTCGTTTCTATATTGTCCTTTTGGTCTTGGAGAATAGCTCATTACTTAATTACCTCCCCGGTCTTTTTAGAATACCTAACTAATTTCCCGTTGTCGCCCTTCTTACGTCCAACTCTTGTTGCATCACCTGATTTAGGATCTACAACCATCAAGTTAGAAATATGAATAGCTGCTTCAACTTTTTCAATTCCTCCTTGCGGATTAGCGGCATTTGGTTTAACATGTTTTGTAACCATGTTGATCCCCTCAACAATCGCTCTTTGGGTTTCGGTGCGTACTTCAACAACAATTCCTTGTTGTCCTTTGTTCTCACCTGTGATTACCTTAACGGTATCCCCTTTTTTTATATGAAACTTAGCCATAATGCTATCTATTCTAGGTTTCTTACAACACCTCCGGTGCTAAAGAAACGATTTTCATAAATTGTTTTTCGCGCAACTCTCTTGATACTGGACCAAAAACACGCGTTCCTCTCATTTCACCCGCAGGGTTTAACAATACACAAGCATTGTCATCAAAACGGATGTAAGATCCATCAGCTCTACGAACTTCTTTTCTAGTACGAACTACTACCGCAGTAGCAACTTGTCCTTTCTTAACACCACCAGCAGGAGTAGCTTCTTTAATAGTAACTACAATCTTGTCACCTACAGATGCATATCTTCTTTTAGTACCTCCTAAAACACGGATAACTAAAACTTCTTTTGCTCCTGTATTATCAGCAACTTTAAGACGTGATTCTTGTTGTAACATAATTACTTAGCTCTTTCAATGATTTCTACCAACCTCCAGCACTTATTTTTACTAAGTGGGCGGGTTTCCATTATACGTACAGTATCACCAATGTTGCAAGTGTTTTCCTCATCGTGCGCTGTAAATTTGTTCGATTTCTTAACAAATTTACCGTACACTTCGTGCTTCACTTTACGCTCTACGGTAACAACAATAGACTTCTCCATTTTATCGCTTACCACAACACCGATACGTTCTTTTCTTAGATTTCTATTCTCCATTATACTGTATCTTAGTTAGAGGCCGTTTGAAGGTCTCTGTTGTTAAGTTCAGTTAACATACGTGCAATAGTTTTGCGAATCTGACGCAATTCTAATGGGTTCTCCAATGGAGAAACAGCATGTGTTAAGTTCATTTTACCAAGACGAGTTTTCTCGTCTGCTAACTTCTCCTGCAATTCTGCAGTTGACAGTTCGCGAATTACTGATTGTTTCATTCTTCTGCCGTAATTTTAAGCTTGTTCGAAATCTCTTCTTACTACAAATTTAGTAGTAATCGGAAGTTTTTGTGCTGCTAAACGCAGAGCCTCTTTTGCTACCTCGAAAGGAACACCATCCATTTCAAACAGTATACGACCTGGAGATACAGGAGCCGCCCAATATTCTGGAGCACCTTTACCCTTACCCATACGTACTTCTGCAGGTTTCTTCGTGATAGGCTTGTCTGGGAATATTCGAATCCACATTTGACCTTCACGTTTCATATAACGTGTAGCAGCAACACGCGCTGCTTCTATCTGTCTAGCAGTGATCCAACACTCTTCCAGGGCTTTGATACCAAAAGATCCAAATGCAAGTTGATTTCCTCTCTGAGAGTCACCTTTCATGCGACCCTTCTGCATTTTACGGAACTTCGTTCTTTTTGGCTGTAACATTTTCTTTACAGTTTACTTTAATCCCTATTTCTTTGTCTTTCTTCTACCTGGTTTCTGACCTACATTAGATCTTCCACCACCTGAAGCTTGCTTTTTGCCTGAATTCATTCCTGCGATAGGAGATAAATCACGCTTACCGTATACTTCACCTTTACAAACCCATACTTTTATACCTAAACGGCCATAAGTAGTATGTGCTTCTGCTAAAGCATAATCGATATCTGCACGGAAAGTGTGCAATGGAGTACGTCCATCTTTGTACATTTCAGAACGTGCCATTTCAGCACCATTCAAACGTCCAGAGATTTGTACCTTGATACCTTCTGCACCCATTCTCATAGCTGCAGCAACGGCCATTTTAGTAGCTCTTCTGTAAGAAATACGACCTTCAATTTGACGTGCGATACTGTTTGCTACAAGAGTAGCATCAATTTCTGGACGCTTAATTTCGAAGATGTTAATTTGTACTTCCTTATCAGTAAGTTGCTTCAATTCTTCTTTCAGTTTGTCAACTTCTTGACCACCTTTTCCGATAATAATACCAGGACGTGCAGTAGTAATTGTAACCGTAACCAACTTAAGCGTACGCTCAATAATGATTCGTGAAACACTTGCTTTTGCCAAACGTGCATTGATATATTTACGAATCTTTGAATCTTCCGCGATTTTGTCACCGTAATCATTTCCACCGTACCAGTTGGAGTCCCAACCTCTAATGAATCCTAAACGGTTACCTATCGGGTTCGTCTTCTGTCCCATATCGGATATTAATTTTCTTCAGTATTAATTGCACTTCCCACTACAAGTGTTACGTGATTCGAGCGTTTTCGAATGCGATGCGCACGACCTTGAGGGGCTGGACGCAATCTTTTCAACATTCTAGCACTATCAACATAAACTTCCTTTACGATCAAGTTTGCTTCCTCGATACGCGCCTCTTCGTTTTTCGCTTGCCAGTTTGCCAAGGCAGACAATAACAGCTTCTCTACACGAGATGACGCTTCTTTTGGATTGAACTTAAGGATATGTAATGCTTTTTCAACTTCTTGGCCACGGATCATATCAACCACCAAACGCATTTTGCGAGGTGAAGTGGGGCAATTGTTAAGTTTTGCGAAAGCTATTGACTTGCGCTCCTCTTTCATTGCATCGGCCATGTTACGTTTGCGTACGCCCATGATTTAGATCTTTTTTCCGTTTATTATCGTTTTCCTTTATCTTTTTTCCCCACGTGACCTCTAAAGGTTCTTGTTGGAGAAAACTCACCCAATTTGTGTCCAACCATGTTTTCTGTAACAAAAACAGGTACAAATTGTCTACCGTTGTGTACTGCTATAGTTTGACCTACAAAATCAGGAGTAATCATCGAGGCACGAGACCAAGTTTTGATTACTGTTTTCTTTCCTGACTCAATATTAGTCGCGACCTTTTTCTCCAATTTGAAGTGTACGTAAGGTCCTTTTTTTAATGAACGTGCCATAACTATCTAATTATTTCTTTCTACGTTCAAGAATGTACTTATTCGAAGCCTTAGTCTTAGAACGTGTCTTATAACCTTTTGCTGGAATACCGTTTCTAGATCGAGGGTGACCTCCTGATGAACGACCTTCACCACCACCCATTGGGTGATCGACAGGGTTCATGGCTACACCTCTAGTTCTAGGTCTTCTTCCTTTCCATCGACTTCTACCCGCTTTTCCAGAACGCTCTAAGGAGTGGTCACTGTTAGATACCACACCAATAGTAGCCATACATGTAACCAAAATCATACGCGTTTCACCTGAAGGCATTTTCAAAGTAGCATACTTACCATCTCTTGCAGCTAACTGCGCATAAGTACCAGCACTACGTGCCATAACACCACCTTGACTCGGTCTAAGTTCGATATTGTGGATGATTGTACCTAAAGGGATATCACTTAAGAAAAGTGCATTTCCAACTTCAGGAGCAATTCCCTTACCAGAGTTGATAATTGTTCCAACTTCTAATCCATTTGGAGCAACAATGTATCGTTTTTCACCATCAGTATAATGTACTAATGCAATACGTGCGCTACGGTTTGGATCATATTCGATAGTTTTAACTGTACCAGGTACACCAAACTTATCTCTTTTGAAATCTACAACTCGGTAACTCTTCTTGTGACCACCACCTGTGTATCGCATCGTCATTTTACCGCGGTCGTTACGACCACCTGAGCGATGTTTACCAACTACCAAGCTCTTTTCAGGCTTGTCTGTAGTAATAGTCTCGAAGGTACCAGCAACCTTGTGGCGCTGTCCCGGAGTTGTAGGGTTAAATTTTCTTACTGCCATTTCCTATTAGATATTGCCGTAAACGTCTATCGTTTCGCCTTTAGCAAGTTCTACAATCGCTTTCTTAGTAGCATTTGTACGACCACTGATCATACCAGCTTTTGTATGACGGGCTTTTGATTTCCCAGCATAATTCATTGTACGAACCTTGTTTACAGATACACCATAAGCAGATTCAATCGCATTCTTGATTTGAATCTTATTCGCTTTCACATTAACCAAGAATCCAAAGCGATTAAACAACTCGCTGTCTTTGGTCATCTTTTCCGTAATTACGGGTTTTATAAGGATATCCATGATTCTTATTTTGTTAATGTCTTTTCAATTTCTGCAACTGAAGATTCACATAAAACTACATTCGAAGCATTTAATATCTTATAAGTGCTTAATTCTGAATGAGTTATAACCTCAGCCCTCTGTAAATTTCGGGACGACAAATATACATTTTTATTTTGCTCTGAAAGAACAAACAACGTTTTTTTACCGCCAAAACCTAAAGCTTCCACTAGACTGATAAATTCCTTTGTTTTCGGAGCATCAAAACTCAAGTCTTCCAAAATGGTAATTGACTCATTTTTAAGCTTCGAAGTCAAGGCAGATTTTCTAGCCAAACGCTTCAATTTTTTGTTCAATTTGAAGCTGTAGTCACGAGGCTCAGGACCAAAAATACGACCACCACCACGAAATATTGGAGACTTAATACTACCTGCACGGGCAGTACCAGTACCTTTTTGCTTCTTAATCTTACGAGTAGACCCTGTAATTTCACCTCTCTCTTTAGACTTGTGCGTTCCCTGACGTTGATTTGCCAGGTATTGCTTTACATCTAACCAGATTGCATGATTATTAGGCTCTACACCGAATACTTCTGCGCTCAAGGAAACTTTACGTCCGGTATCTTTCCCTTGTATGTCTTTTACAACTAGTTCCATTACTTCTCGATGATTATGTAAGAGTTATTAGCACCTGGAATAGCTCCCTTAACCACTAACAAATTCTTGTCAGCTTCAACCTTAAGGACTCTTAGGTTTTGAACTTTTACTTGCTTATTTCCCATCTGACCAGCCATGCGCATTCCTTTGAATACACGAGCAGGATACGAAGCAGCACCAATTGATCCTGGAGCTCTCAGTCGGTTATGTTGACCATGGGTTGCTTGACCAACACCACCAAAACCGTGACGTTTAACAACACCTTGGAAACCTTTACCTTTTGAGGTACCTACAACGTCAACAAATTCACCTTCTTCAAAGATATCTACCAAAATAGTATCTCCTAAGTTAAATTCTCCATCAAAATCTCTGAATTCTACCAACTCACGCTTTGCAGTTGTACCAGCTTTCTTAAAGTGGCCAGCTAATGCGTTAGTTGTGTTTTTTTCAGGTTTTTCCGCAAAACCTAACTGTAAAGCTGTATAGCCGTCAGTTTCGTTATTTTTTACTTGCGTTACAACACAAGGACCAGCTTCGATAACAGTACAAGGAATGTTTTTACCTTCCTCGTTGTATATGCTAGTCATCCCTATTTTCTTACCAATAATTCCAGCCATTGGAAAATTGTTTTATGGTTCTAAAAAATCAGACCTTAATCTCTACCTCTACGCCACTTGGCAACTCCAATTTCATCAAAGCGTCTATTGTTTTTGATGAAGAGCTATAAATATCAAGCAAACGCTTGAAAGAGCACAGTTGGAACTGTTCACGTGATTTTTTATTCACGTGGGGTGAACGTAGTACAGTAAAAATTTTCTTGTGTGTAGGTAAAGGAATCGGGCCGTTTACAACAGCTCCCGTAGTCTTTACCGTCTTAACAATCTTTTCAGCAGACTTATCTACTAAATTGTGATCGTAAGATTTTAACTTAATTCTAATTTTTTGGCTCATCTCGATACCTATTTATTAAGCGTTACCATTAACTTTCGCAATAACCTCGTCTGCAATATTTCTAGGACACTCAGAATAATGTGAGAATTCCATTGTAGAAGTTGCACGACCCGAAGACACTGTACGCAAAGCAGTAACGTAACCAAACATTTCTGAAAGTGGCACTATTGCTTTTAATACTTTAGATCCGGCTCTATCATCCATCCCTTCAATTTGACCCCTTCTACGGTTTAAATCTCCAACGATATCACCCATACTTGCTTCTGGAGTTAACACCTCCAATTTCATGATAGGTTCAAGAATAACTGGTCCTGCTTTTTTACCTGCAGCACGGAATCCCATTTTAGCAGCCAATTCAAAAGACAATGCATCAGAATCTACCGGGTGGAAAGATCCATCATACAATGTAACTTTCATTGTATCAATTTGATATCCTGCTAAAGGACCATTATTCATAGACTCAGTAAATCCTTTCTCAATTGCAGGGATAAATTCACGAGGAATATTACCACCTTTAATTTTGTTCACAAATACCATCCCAAGTTTGTTAGGCTCATCACCTTCCTCAATTGGCCCGATATGGAACTGAATATCACCGAACTTCCCACGACCACCAGATTGCTTTTTATAAGTCTCTCTGTGTTCTACGGTAGAAGTAATAGCTTCTTTATACTGTACTTGTGGAGCTCCTTGATTACATTCAACATTAAACTCACGTTTCAAACGGTCAACAATAATCTCAAGGTGAAGCTCACCCATACCTGATATAATCGTTTGTCCTAATTCATCATCAGTATGAACTTTGAATGTAGGATCCTCTTCAGCTAACTTACCAAGAGCAACACCCAATCTATCCATATCCGCTTGAGTCTTAGGCTCAATTGCAATACCAATTACAGGTTCTGGGAAGTCCATTGATTCAAGAACGATTGGGTTCTTTTCATCACATAACGTATCTCCAGTTTTAATATCTTTAAATCCTATCAAAGCTCCAATATCACCAGCACCTAAGTTATCTACTTGGTTCTGCTTATTTGCATGCATTTGGAATATACGTGAGATACGTTCTTTCTTCATTGTTCTTGTGTTGAACACATAAGAACCAGATTGTAGGTTACCCGAGTATACACGAGTAAAACATAAACGACCTACGAAAGGATCTGTAGCAATTTTGAATGCCAATGAAGCAAAAGGCTCATCATAATCTGGCTGTCTTACGACTTCCTCATCAGTCTTAGGGTTAATCCCTCTAATACCATCAACATCCATAGGAGAAGGAAGAATTTCCATCACCATATCAAGCATTGCTTGAACTCCTTTATTTTTAAAGGCTGAACCACACATCATCGGAACTACCTTACCCGAAATCGTTGCTGCACGTAATGCGTCAAGAATTTCTCTTTCGGTTAAAGACTCAGAATCTTCGAAATACTTTTCCATCAAAGTTTCATCGAATTCAGCAACAGCTTCCAACAATTCTTCTCTAAGTTGTTTCGCTTCGTCTAGGATATCAGCAGGAATTTCAATTTCTTCAAAAGTCATCCCTTGGTCTTCTTCACTCCAAGTAATACCTCTAAAGTTAATCAAGTCTACTACACCTTTGAAATCAACTTCAGTGCCAATATTCATTTGTAAAGGAAGTGCATGAGATCCTAACATTGTCTTAACCTGACTACATACCTTTAAAAAGTCAGCTCCTTGACGGTCCATTTTATTAACGAAACCAATTCTAGGAACATTGTAGTTATCTGCCAATCTCCAGTTTGTTTCTGATTGTGGCTCAACACCATCAACAGCAGAAAACAAGAACACCAAACCATCTAATACACGTAATGAACGATTTACCTCAACAGTAAAATCTACGTGACCGGGGGTGTCAATAATATTTACATGGTACTTTTGCTCGCGGTAAGTCCAGTCTAAAGTAGTAGCAGCAGAAGTAATGGTAATACCTCTCTCTTGCTCTTGCTCCATCCAATCCATTGTAGCAGCACCATCGTGTACTTCACCAATCTTGTGACTTACACCACCATAGTAAAGTATACGCTCAGTGGTAGTTGTCTTACCCGCATCAATGTGCGCAGCAATACCAATGTTTCTTGTGAATTTTAAATCTCTTTTAGCCATGCTTTCTACTAGAATCTAAAATGAGAGAATGCTTTGTTAGCTTCTGCCATTTTGTGAGTATCTGTACGTTTTTTAACTGCAGCACCTTCTTCTTTCGAAGCGGCAATAACCTCAGCAGCTAAACGAGCACTCATGGTTTTCTCGTTACGCTTACGAGTGTAAGTAATCAACCATTTCATTGCGGTTGCAACTTTACGGTCTGGACGAATCTGCGTAGGAATTTGGAATGTAGCACCACCAACTCTTCTGCTTCGCACTTCTACGTGAGGCATAATGTTAGTTAAAGCCTTTTTCCAGGTCTCTACTGCATCCTCCTCAGTCTTTTCACCTACAATTTTCATTGCATCGTAAAACACTTTAAACGCAACACTTTTCTTACCGTCAACCATCATGTTGTTCACAAAACGTGTTACCAAAGTATCGTTATACTTTGCGTCCGGTAAAAGAATTCTTTTTTTAGCTCTTGATTTTCTCATATCGCAAATCAGTTTAACTGATTATTTTTTAGGTCTCTTAGCTCCGTACTTCGAACGTCTCTGAGAACGTCCTTCTACACCTGCAGTATCTAATGCACCACGTACAATGTGATATCTAACACCCGGCAAATCTTTTACTCTACCTCCACGCACTAAAACGATGGAGTGTTCTTGAAGATTATGACCTTCTCCCGGAATGTAGGCATTCACCTCGTTTCCGTTAGTCAAACGTACCCTAGCCACTTTACGCATTGCTGAGTTTGGTTTCTTAGGTGTAGTAGTATACACACGAGTACAAACTCCTCTACGCTGTGGACAAGAATCAAGAGCGGCCGATTTACTTTTCTTAGTTATCGTAACTCTACCTTTACGTACTAATTGTTGAATAGTTGGCATAAAGCGCTTGTTTAAAATTTAGTTTCGTATTACACAAAAAAATAATTCCGCTTATCAGGTGGATTATATCCATAAAACCTGAAAAACTTGATTGCTTTCAACATTACCTTTCGGCTATTGCCAGAAACATACCCTACAAATCTCAATTGATAGCGGTTTCTGCGTTAAAAAGCTTGGCAAAAGTAAGAATAATATTTACTCTACCAACAATGGTTTTGATTATTTTCAAAGAATTTATCTAATTCTCGATTTATTAGCAACAATAGGGGTTTGTAGCAAACAAAAATGCCCGAACAAGAATTCGAGCATTTTTTACCATTTTAAATTCTTCAATAACTCTACCCTTTTAATTCTCTACCTGCTAAGTTATTATCATAAATATGTGCTTCTGTCATAATGCTTTCCACATCTCTCAAATTGACGCATCTACTTCCTATAGAAAAAAGGATAGTTGCAGAGAATAATGCTGCATCTTTCGGAACTTTAGCTATAAATCGTCCCAGTCTAAAGACTCCTAAAAGTATCATCAATATTCCGCTCATGAGAATGACCAAAGTCACAAATTGCTCTACCTAAGCAGTATTACTCGTAAAAATTTCATAGGCATGTGCCACAATTAATGCGGTTACCGCAGCCATAGATGCTGTTGGCCCGGAGACCTATACTCGTGCCCCTACAGAAATAGGAGCTACAATTGGAATAATTGCAGCTCCTAACATCCCTGCAAAAGCTCCTCTTCCAGACATTAATCCAAATGCCGCTCCTAGCGAAAAGGCTGAAAAACTTACTGTTAAGCCAGCCAATAGATCTGTAACGAGACTTGTCTTTGGATTAATCTCACTTTTAACATCAGTGATTCTGCTTTATTTTCTTTAAGAAAATTATTATCCTAACCAATCTAAAAATGCTTTCATCCTTCTTTGTGAAACACCTATTTCATACCCTCCCTGCAAAGTTACGCATGCCGTTTTAGGGCTGAAAAATTGAATATGTTTTCGGCCTATTATATATGAATGATGGACTCTAAAAAAATCAGGCCCGGGTAGCTGATCTTCAAAGTTCTTAAGGGTTTTTGAACATAAAATTTCGTCTGTACCATTAGAAACAAATATCTTGGTGTAATTACTATCTGCCTCTAAAAAATTAAGGTCTTCCAAGTTTAAGGAATGTACCTTATCGTGCCCAGTAATAACCAAGGTATTCAGCTTCTCATTGTTTTCCGCTAATGCTTTTAATTGAATATGGCTTTCGTGATTATTTTTATTATTTCGCGCCTTATTAATTACATCAACTAAGCTTTTAGAGGGGAATGGCTTTAATAAGTAATCGATTGCTGAGTACTGAAATGCTTTAACTGCATAATTATCGAATGCGGTAATAAACACAACTTGAAATTTAGGCGCATGAAATAAGTCTAATAAATCGAACCCTGTGCCTCCAGGCATTTCTATATCGCATAACACAAGATCAGGATTTTTCTGTACTATCAACTTCTGCCCTTCACGAATATTATCTGCTACTCCTACGATTTCGACCTCAGGGCAGTTTTCTGTAATAATAATTTTAGTGCTTTGTAAAGCCAAAGGCTCATCATCGATAATTATCAGTTTCATACCATCAAGCTATTTTAGATTTTATATTCCCTAAGGTTATCCTTACCAAGGTACCCGAGTTATTAAAGGAGATATTTGATTCTATTTCTACTTTAACCTTTTGTCCGTAGAGATCTTCAAGTAACAACAGTCTTTGCCTTGTAATATCAGAGCCATGAGTAACTGATGTGTTTCTAATGGCCTCTACATTAAACCCAACTCCATTATCTTGAATTTCGATATTAACATTACCCAAAGCGTCTCGATTACAATCAATCTGAATCATTCCCTTGCCTGATTCCATTGGCCGAATACCATGAATAATAGCATTTTCGATATACGGTTGTAATACACTAGGCGGTATTCTCACTTCTTTTGGGTTAACATCTGGATTGACCCTTACTTCATAATCAAACCCTTTTACAGATCTAATTTGTTCGATTTCCATATAATGTGAAATCATACTCAATTCGTTTTCAAGGCTAATCGACTTCTCAAAAGAATTCTTTAATACACCTCTTACCATATCCGAGATTTTGATTAAATAATGTTCTGCCTTATCCCTTTGATTCATCACAATTAAGGATCGAATTGAATTAAATGAATTAAAGAGAAAATGAGGGTTCATTTGAGAGGCAAGAGCCTGTTGTTTCACTTCGGCTAACTTCACTTTTTGCAGCGATCTATTCTTTACGCTTTTAAATCTAGCTGATATAGCAAAGGATATAACAAGAACTCCTAAAAGCCAAAACCACCATGATTTCCAATAAGGCGTTTCAATGTAAAAAGGAAAATTCATTACCGATTCATCATTTCCGGTACTTTCTTGTTTTATTTGAAATTCGTATTTCCCATCCTGTAGTTTGGAATACCTTATCGATTGATGAACCGAACGGTACCAAGTATTATCTAGTCCTTTCAAGCGATAGTTGTATACAATATTACCCGATTTCTGATAGTCTAAACTAACAAAGTTAAAGACAATATTTTCTTTATACTGAAGGCTAACGCCTTGAAATAATTTGGGATCTGAATCGCTTCTTGCTTCTAAATACATTGGATTGACTTGCTTAGACTCTGTCTTTTTTTCAGCCAAATTAATAATACTTATCCCTTTACTGGTGGCTACCCACACTTCATTTTCGTTTAATCTAACCACATCATTAACCTGGTTGGAAAGTAATCCGCTACTGGTATTAAAATTTTGAATATTAGTTGCTGATAAATTGTCTCCACACAGATGTATTCTCGACAAACCAGAATTACTCCCAACCCACACTTCGCCAATTTCATCAACATATATATTATTGCAAATATCATTAAGCAAGCCATCGTCCTCTGTAATCCAACTTTGCTTTCCGCCTTGTTTTACATAAACCCCCATGCCCATTGTTGCTAATGCCAAAACAGCATCTTCATTAGCATGTATGTCATTTACACGCACCTTTGTATTTGCGGCCAACTCTATCTCATTCCACTCACCATCCTTTGCAACAAAACCAAAGCCATATACACTTCCTGTATAAATGGTATCTCTAACTAGCGTCATGTGTTCTCCAGGGGAACCAAAAGCATTATCAGATTTCATATTGACGAGTTTAATCTTATGCCCATCCCAAAAGGCAGTTCTTTGATTTTTTAACCTCCAAAAATATTGATCCGATTTATTATAATACACCACATCACGGCTGAACCGGGTATTCTGTATTACTTTTCCATTTTTAATCAAAGTAATACCATTACCAAACTGGCTAACTGCAAAATGATCTTGGTCTATTGGCAATATATATTGTATCTCTTTATTTGAACCAACATCTGAACTAACATCAACTTGTTTCACCTTAGAATTCTCAATAAAACTAAGAATACCATTATCAAAATAAGTAGCAACTACAACTGGAGTTTCTTTTGCCTCGGTAATAAAAAGGTCTTTCACGGCATCCATATATAATCCATCCGTCTTGATTAAATGCTTTATCCCTGGATCTTTTAAATAATACACCCCAGTCTGCCTGGTAGTCGCCCATACACTACCTTGATGATCTTCGCATATACTTGTAACTCCTTTACCGCTAAATTGATTAATAGCCTTAAACTTATTTTTTTCGGCATGCCATTTAAACAAACCTAGTCCTGTCCCTACCCAAATCCCACTTGTCC
>JBLHRE010000004.1:0-27967 GCA_047625765.1 Flavobacteriales bacterium | reverse complement strand
GCGAATAAGCTGTTTTAAAATTGCTATTCGTGCGGGATGCGCAATTGCTTTTATTAGCTCTGCTAATCTGTTTTGACTTAAGGAGTATGCCTCTGTTTTTATCTGACCCATAACTTATCGCAATATTACGATGAATAAATCAACTGCACAAGTTCTACATGCCAAAAATTAAATTGCACAAAAAAACAGCCTAAGAAATAAACCCTAGACTGTTTGAGTGGAGAATACCGGAGTCGAACCGGTGACCTCTTGCATGCCATGCAAGCGCTCTAGCCAACTGAGCTAATCCCCCATTGCTGGCAAATGTATCTTTTTTTTATTTTGAAAAAGGAATTCTTTCTAGTATTATAATTCCTTTATTTTTACACAAAATTAAAACTATGAGCAGCGATAGCATCAAAATAAATAGCAGCGAAGCACCTGAACCAGTTGGGCTTTATCCTCACGCGCGAAAAGTGGGCAACCTTCTTTTTTTATCGGGCGTTGGACCAAGAGAAAAAGGGACTAAAAAAATACCTGGCGTAGAACTAGATGCAGAAGGAAACATTCTTTCGTATGACATCGCCACACAATGCCACTCGGTCTTCAAAAATATTAAATTGATTGTTGAGGCTTCTGGATCGAGTTGGGATAACATTATTGATGTTACCGTTTTCTTAACCAACATGAAAGATGACTTTAAAACCTACAACGCTATTTATGCTGAGTATTTTAAAGACAACCAACCTTGTAGAACTACCATAGAAATAAAATCACTTCCTACTCCTATTGGCATAGAATTGAAGGTAATGGCTACCATTTAAGCATAAAAAAAGGGTCTTGTCTGGGTTAAACCAAAACAAGACCCTTTTTACTTTTTTTTGTATGAATTAAGCGGAAGTAAACTGTTCTAAAAAGCGCACATCGTTTTCAAAAAACAAGCGCAAATCTTTTACTTGGTATTTCAACATTGCAATACGCTCTATCCCCATACCAAAAGCAAAACCAGTATATTTTTTAGAATCAATTCCACAGTTCTCCAAAACATTAGGGTCTACCATTCCGCATCCTAATATCTCTAACCAACCTGTGTACTTACACACATTACAGCCTTCTTTGTTACAGATGTTACAAGAAACATCTACCTCGGCACTGGGCTCGGTAAATGGGAAGTACGAAGGCCTCAATCTTATTTCTGTACCCTCGCCAAAAAATTCTCTCGCAAAATAAAGCAGGGTTTCTTTCAAGTCTGCAAACGACACGTTTTCGTCTATATACAATCCTTCTATTTGATGGAAAATACAATGTGCTCTTGCAGAAATAGCTTCATTTCTAAATACTCTACCTGGCGAAATAGTACGAATAGGAGCCTCGTTATTCTCCATATAACGCACCTGTACAGAACTGGTGTGCGTTCTTAACAGCACATCAGGATCTGTTTGTATAAAAAAAGTGTCCTGCATATCTCTTGCCGGATGCTCTTCTGGCAAATTTAATGCAGAGAAATTGTGCCAATCGTCTTCAATTTCTGGCCCTTCGGATACTGTAAATCCAATTCTCGCAAAAATTTCTACAATTTCGTTTCTCACCAAAGACAAGGGATGCCTTGCTCCTAAGGGAGTAATTGCACCAGGCCTGGTTAAATCGCCCAAGGAATCTCCTTCAGAGACAGACCCTTCCAATGTCTCTTGACCAATTTTATATTTTTCTGTAGCAGCAGCTTTAAGCTTATTCAATGCCAGACCAAAAGCCTGCTTTTGATCTCCAAGAACCCCCTTAAACGCAGCAAACAATTCATTCATCACCCCCTTCTTTCCCAAGAAACGGATTCTAAACTGCTCTAATGCCTCTTTATTATTAAGTTCTGCTGTAGCAACTTCATTCTGATAAAGCGCCACTTTTTCTAATATCTCCATGTATCAAAAAGGATTTAACAAACCAGCTTTATTACTATATTTGGCTAACCATTTGTAAGTGCAAACCTATTAATTTAATACCTATGATAAAACAATCTATAACAAGCAATTTCTCCCGGCTTATTTTGATTACTTTTTTTGGCTCTTGCCTCTTTATTTCCTGCTATAAAGAACCTTTTTACGGCTGTACTGTTATTGTTGAATCTCAAGACCAAAGTAAGGTTGAAGGAGCCGAAGTTGTTTTAACTGCTATTGGCGATACTTTTGGCATGGGACTAACCAATTCCAAAGGAGAAATCTCTTTTGAATTCGATAATGCTGCCGTTTTCGATGTAGAAGCAAGCAAGGGTAATAATGCTGAATTTGGGTTTATCAAATTAATCGATCAAGAAAACGTGAAAGAGACAATTGTTCTACCCTAAACAGGAATTTATTGTGTCAAATTTTGATTTCAGTAATTTGCTATATTAGCCGCTCCTATATTTTTAATAGGATTACTTTAAAATTAAAAATGATAAAGATTAATCGGTTTTTTAATCCCGCAATATTAGTAGTAACATTCTTGTTCGCAAGCATTGTATTTTCATCATGCTACAAAGAACCCTTCTACAAGTGTAAAATCATTGTGGTCGATTCCTTTAGCACTCCTGTTCCAGGTGCAAGTGTAAGTTTAACCGCACCAGTTATAGGCGCTACCGTTTCAAGACAAGGAGAAACAGATGGGCAAGGACAAATTAGTTTTGAATTTCCAAATGAAGCTGTTTTTGAAGTTACGGTAACAGAAGGGGCATTATCTGGCGATGGATTTATCAAATTAGAAAATAGAGAAACAGTTATAGAAACTGTTTCTATTCAATAAATAAGCAACCAACCAAAATAGAAAGAGGGATGCAGTGCATCCCTCTTTCTATTTTACAAAACCTCTAGCTCTTCAAAATAGAGAACAATTGCTTCTTTCATTAAAATGGCTTGTTGGCCTGGTTTTAATGGCGGAAGTTTTTCATTTAATTCGTAATGTGGCCACCCATCATCGTCATGACCTAAGTATTTATAGTAATCGAATTTGGACAAAAGAGAACAGATAGCAATGTGTAACACATCTAGCTTTTGTTCTTTTTTTAATTTTTGATGTCCTTGACCCAATTCATTCAATCCTATCAGAAATAAAATGGAATCTAAGTCCATTTCCTCTCCATCACCAAAGTTGTTTGTGGTGTACAAAACAACTTGATTCCACTTTTCTCTTAATTCTTCTAATTCCATGAGGCAAAAATAATCTTATAAGCCTTTAATTTCTATTTTTATCCCAATGAATTATTTAGACGTTATTATAGCCATTCCACTACTTTGGGCGCTTTACAAAGGCTTCTCTAAAGGGCTAATTGTAGAAATCTGCTCTTTACTGGCATTAATTTTAGGGATATATGGTGCATTGCACTTTTCCTTTTATGCCTCAGACTTGTTGGTTACAAAATTTCAAATGGATGGAGAGTATCTTCCCGTTATCTCTTTTGCAATAACATTTATAGCTATTGTTTTTGCTATCTCATTACTGGGTAAAATAATAACGAGCATTGTAAAAGTGGTGGCTCTGGGCATGTTAAACAGAATTGCAGGAGCCTTATTTAGCTTTCTTAAAGTTGGTTTGATTTTGAGCGTGATTATGATGTGGCTTTCGCCAATAAACAAAAACCTCCAGATCATAGATCCAGAGGTTCGCAAAAGTTCGGTGCTTTGGAATGTTATTAGTCCCATAGCATCTATAATAATTCCAACATTCGAAGACAAAGGCTGGGGCGATTGGGTAGAAAAAGTAACTCCAAAAGAAGAGCTTAGCCTTCCAATATCGCTTTAATTCCAGGCAACTGAACACCTTCTAAATATTCTAACATAGCCCCACCTCCTGTCGAAACATAGCTTACTTCGTTTTCGTATGCGTATTTTTTTACAGCTGCTACAGAGTCTCCTCCACCCACTAGCGAAAAAGCACCCTTATTGGTTGCTTCCACCACTGCATCAGCAATTGCTTTTGTTCCAGACGAAAAATTATCCATTTCGAACACACCCATTGGACCGTTCCAAAGAATGGTTTTAGATGATTTAATGGCTTCAGCGAAAAGCACTTCTGTCTTTGCTCCAATATCCAAGCCCATAAAGCCATCTGGAACATCAGAAATACCACTTAAATTGGTTTCCGCTTCATTCTCAAATTTATTAGCATTTACAGAATCAACCGGAATCAACAACTCAACATTATGCTCTTTCGCTAATTTTTCGATATTCAAGGCCGTTGCTAAATAGTCCGTTTCTACCAAGGACATTCCTATATTACCTCCATGTGCTTTCGCAAACGTATAGCTCATACCCCCACCAATAATAATCTTATCTACCAACGGTAATAATCTTTCGATAATCGAGATTTTACTAGAGACCTTAGCCCCGCCCATAATAGCCGTAAGGGGTCTTTCGGCAGACTTAAGCACTTTATCAATATTTTCAATTTCATTGGCCATTACATAGCCAAAACATTTGCTATTTGGAAAGAATTTTGCAATTACAGCAGTCGAAGCGTGAGATCTATGTGCTGTACCAAATGCATCATTTACATAAACATCTCCCAACTTAGAAAGCTCTTCTGCAAAGCTTTCTGTTCCGGCTGTTTCTTGCGCATAAAAGCGCAAGTTTTCCAGCATCAAAACCTCTCCTGCCATCAATTCATTTGCTGCTTTTTCAACTTTAGCACCAATACAATCATCCACAAATTTTACATCAATGTGCAATTTTTTAGAAAGGTACTTCTGCACATTTTTAAGAGAAAATCGATCCTCTGGACCATTCTTTGGCCTTCCTAAATGCGACATTAAAATTACAGAACCACCATCATCTAAAATTTTGTTAATGGTTGGCAAAGCCGCCATAATCCTAGTATCGTCTGCAATTTCTCTATGGCTATTTAATGGCACATTAAAATCTACACGTATCAATGCGCGCTTGCCTCCAAAGTTAATATCGTCTATGGTAATCATTTGCTTTATCTTTTTTCGAATGCACAAAAATAAGTCTTTCCTAACATGCATTAATCCTCTACACTAAGAACTTTGTCAAGCCAATAGTTTAGCTAATTTTGAGCCATGCGTTTTCAAGACATTATAGGCAACACTCCCATCAAGGAAAAACTGGTAGAATCTGTACAATCCGGAAGGACAAGTCATGCCCAATTGATTGTTGGCAAACCTGGATTTGGTAGCTTGAGCCTTGCAATTGCCTATGGTCAATTTTTAAATTGCGAAAACCCTAGCGAGAAAGATTCATGCGGCACTTGTGCCTCCTGCATCCAATACCAAAAACTGGCACATCCCGATTTGATTTTTGTTTTCCCTACCATTGGGGATTCCTCCAAAAAAAAGGAAGCCGTATCTGATGTTTACCTAACTGAATGGAGAGCGTTTTTGAGCAAGCACGCTTATGGCAATCTTAGCGATTGGCTCGAATTTTTGGATGTTGGAAACAAACAGGCGAAAATCCTAAAAAAAGAAAGCGACAATATTGTCAAAAAATTATCGCTAAAACCTTTCAGCAATGGCTATAGAGTGATTATTCTTTGGGAGCCAGAATTGATGAATATAGATGCCTCGAACAAGCTTCTTAAATCGATTGAAGAGCCACCAGAACGCACTGTTTTCCTCTTAGTGAGTAAGGACGAAAAGCAGGTTTTACAGACCATTGCTTCTCGTACCCAGATCATTACATTACAACCTATTTCTACAGATGCCATAAAGGGGGCTTTAGTACAAAACGGGCAGCCCGAAGCTGAAGCCTCTCAAATAGCAAAACTGGCAAATGGCGATTATCGAAAAGCATTGCAATTGGTATCTACCACGGGTAGTCAATCCTTTTACCAAACTGAATTTGTAAACTGGATTCGCGCATGTTTTGTAGCAGATTTATTGACCTTGGTGCCTTGGACAGAAAATATTGCAAAAATTGGAAGAGAGCGTCAAAAACAATTTTTTCAATTTGCCAGCAACTTGTTTCGTCAAGCTTTAATGCAAAATTATCAGGCATTGGATTTGGTCGATTCCGATGCCTCGATTGGATCCTTTAAAATAGAAAAATTCGCGCCTTTTGTCAACAATGCCAATGTGATAAAAATCATGGAAGAGTTGGGTAAAGCCGAGTATCATATCGAAAGAAATGCCAATCCAAAATTGGTGTTTTTAGATCTCTCAATCCACATGACTCGTCTCCTTAGAGCCAAAGAAGAAGCCTAAGCTTCAAGCCTTTCTAAATCCCACCGCAGACCTTAATTTTATTATGTTACAAAGGCTATAAAATGTACATTTGCAAGTATGCCAAGAAATAGGCATTTTACAGATGATTTCTTTTTAATAGAAAATAATATATACCAATGGGTTGTGGGAGTTGTTCGAATGGTGGTGTCCCAAATGGCTGCAAGAGTAATGGCTCTTGTGGGGCAGGAGGATGTAATAAATTAAGTGTCTTTGATTGGTTATCTGATATGGAACTTCCAAGTGGTCAAGCTCCGTTTGATTGCTTTGAAATACGTTTCAAAAATGGTCGTAAAGATTTTTATAGAAACACCGAAAATTTAAGTTTAGCCGTAGGTGATGTGATTGCTGTAGAAAGTAGTCCTGGTCATGATATTGGCGTAGTAAGTATTGCTGGAGAACTAACACGCTTGCAAATGCGCAAGAAGAAGATTGCTACAGACAATGCAGAAATCAAAAAAATATACCGAAAAGGATCTCAAAATGATATCGACAAGTGGAAAGACGCTCAGTCGCGAGAAGAGAACACCATGCGTAAAGCAAGAGAATTTGCTGACTACTTGAAATTAAATATGAAAATTTCTGATGTAGAGTATCAAGGTGACCTTACCAAGGCTACCTTTTACTATACCGCAGAAGAACGCGTAGATTTCAGGGAACTTATCAAAAAATTAGCTGACGAATTCAAAATTCGTGTTGAGATGCGCCAGATTGGTGCGCGTCAAGAAGCATCTAGAATTGGTGGCTTTGGCTCTTGTGGTCGCGAGCTTTGCTGTACAACTTGGCTGTCTGATTTCAGATCGGTAAGTACTTCTGCTGCTCGTTACCAGCAATTAAGTTTAAACCCGCAAAAACTTGCCGGACAGTGTGGTAAGCTAAAATGTTGTTTAAACTTTGAGCTAGATACTTACATGGATGCTTTAAAAGAGTTTCCAGACACAGAAAAACCTTTACAAACAGAAAAAGGGCGCGCCTTTTTTCAAAAGATGGACATCTTTAAACGTTTGATGTGGTATTCATACGAAAGTGCTCCAGGAGCATGGATAGGCCTGAGCTTAGATCGCGTAACTGAAATAGTTGATGCCAATAAACGCAAAGAAAAGCCCACTAGTTTAGAAGAATTTGTTGAGGTACTTACTGTTGAGAAATTACCTGATTTTGAAAATGTTGTAGGACAAGACAGCTTAACACGTTTCGACAATAGTCAAAGAAAAGGTAAAGGTGGTAATAAAAATAAGCGCAAGCCTAGCAACAAACCTTCTGCAGCACCAAAAGCTAAAACAGGTAACAGTCCTGAAGCTAAAAAAATGCAAAAAGCAGATGGTGAAGTTGGAGAAAAACCAAAATCAAACAACAATAACAGAAATAGAAACAAACGAAAAGGGCCAAGACCAGCGGCTAAAAACCCGAATAACAATGGTGCAAAAGCTGAATAAAACAGTTTCCTTTTTAATCTTAGGCCTTTTGGTTCTATGCGGTTGTGGAGACAAACCTTTTTCCGAGCAGTACAAAACTATTCCAGAAGCTAATTGGCACAAGGATAGTATTGCTGATTTTGTTATTAACGTCACCGATACTACTTCGTTTTACAATTTCTACTTACACCTTAGAAACAACAACGAATATCCATACAGCAATTTCTATAGCTTTTTCACCATTACCTTCCCCAACAACAGAACAGCTAAAGACACCTTAAACCTGCCCCTGGCAGACCTCAAGGGCAAATGGTTAGGAACAGGTTTGGGTGATACTAAGTCCAATAGATTCTTATTTAAAGAAAGATTGCAGTTCCCTTTAAAAGGAAACTATCAATTTTCGGTAAAGCAAGGTATGCGAGAAGACAATTTAGAAGGTATTAGTGATGTTGGCCTCGAAGTTTCATTGCATCAATAAGAATAAGCATGACTGAAAAAGAAGTACAAAAACCTAACAACACCAAGTTCATCAAATGGTTTTGGATGCTTGTTTGTTTGCCAATTTTAATTGGTGGATTATGCGTTCTTTCTGCGGCCATGGGATGGTTTGGAACCTTACCCAGTTTAGCAGAATTAGAGAACCCTAAATCAAACTTGGCATCTCAGATACTATCTGCTGACGGTAAAGAGTTGGGCAAATATTTTGTAGAAAACAGGACCCATGTCGAGTTCGAGAATCTTTCGCCTCATTTAATTAAGGCCCTTGTTTCTACAGAAGACGAACGATACTTTGAACATTCTGGAATAGATCTTAAATCCTTGTTTCGAGTGGTATGGGGCGTTCTAACCTTAAACACTAGCAAAGGTGGAGGAAGTACGATAACGCAGCAATTAGCAAAAATGCTTTTTTCTGATCCCCCTCAATCAAAATTCGAAAGGGTTGGTCAAAAATTTAAAGAATGGGTTATCTCTGTAAAGCTCGAGCAGCGCTACACCAAACAGGAGATGATAGCTATGTATCTGAATAAATTCGATTTTTTGAATTTAGCTGTTGGGATACAATCTGCTGCCAAAATTTATTTCAATACGAATCCAAAAGATCTTAATATTCAGCAAGCTGCAATGTTAATAGGTATGGCAAAAAACCCTTCCCTATACAACCCAAGAAGAAGACTCGAGCTAACTCAAAAAAGACGAAACACTGTTTTTCGTCAAATGAAACGTAATAGTCATCTAACTACGGAAGAGCTAGACTCTTTATCGCTATTGCCAATTAAATTAGAATTTCAAAAGGCCGATCACAACGAAGGTTTAGCACCTTATTTTAGAGAGTACCTTAGAAAATACATGGCAAAATGGATCCAAAAAAATCCAAGGGCTGATAGCACCTTTTACAATTTGTATAGAGATGGATTAGTAATATACACCACCATTGACTCTCGATTACAACACTATGCAGAGCAGGCGGTTGAGACACATTTAAGCCAACTTCAAGAAACCTTTATCGAGCATTGGAAAGGCGTTAAGAATGCCCCCTTTTCAGAAGATATGGAGTCTTCGGATATTCAACGATTAATGAACCGGGCTATTAAAAGATCCGAACGTTATCGTAAAATGAAACGTGCCGATGTTAAAGAACGTGACATTGTTAAAGTATTTGATACTCCTGTTGAAATGAGTGTTTTTTCGTGGAAAGGAGATAAAGATACAATCTTAAGTCCTTTGGACTCCTTGAGGCACTATAAAGCATTATTACAAACAGGCTTTATGAGTATGGATCCACAAACGGGGTTTGTTAAAGCTTGGGTTGGTGGCATCAATCATAAGCATTTAAAATACGACCACGTAAAAGATGGAGGCCGTCAAGTAGGATCTACCTTTAAACCATTTGTTTATGCTACTGCCATCGATCAAAAAAAGTATTCTCCTTGTTTCGAAATGCCTAATGTACAGGTAACTTTTGAAAAGGAAGTTTGGGGATTACCAGAAGATTGGACCCCGAAAAATTCTGGAGATAAATATGGCGGAATGCTTACTTTGAAAAGCGCCTTAGCAAACTCGGTAAATACTGTTACCGCTAGGTTAATGAAACAAGTAGGTCCAAAGCCCGTGGTTCGTCTTGCAGGGCAAATGGGACTAGATATTTCTGACATCCCTGCAGTTCCGTCTATTTGTTTGGGAACACCAGATGTTTCGGTATTCGAAATGGTAGGAGCCTATTCAACCTTTGCGAATCAAGGAATATATACTGAGCCAGAAATGGTAACACGTATTACCGACAAAAACGGTATTGTATTGTATCAATACCAACCCAAAACCAGAGAGGTAATGAGCAACGAAGTTGCCTATACCATGCTTAATCTGATGCAGGGAGTAACTGCCCCTGGTGGTTCTGGAGTACGCTTACGCTTTAGATACAATTTCAAAAATCAGATTGCAGCAAAAACGGGAACTACCCAAAATCAATCGGATGGTTGGTTTATTGGTATTGTTCCAAATTTGGTTTCTGGTGCTTGGGTAGGATGTGAAGACCGAAGTATTCACTTTAGAACAATTACTTTAGGACAGGGAGCAAATATGGCGCTACCGATTTGGGCCGAGTACATGAAATTAGCCTATGCAGATCCAACATTAAATATCAGTAAAAAAGATTTTAGCCCTCCCAGACAAGGAATGAGTATAGAACTGGATTGCGATAAAAAAGATATTGGCTCGATAGAATCAGGTACAGAAGACAATTCTGGATTTGGTGATGAAGTAGAATTTTAAAAAAAGGATAATGATTCAAAAGGTTGTTGCAAACGCAGATGAAGCTTTACAAGGATTAGAAGATAACATGACCTTAATGGTTGGTGGATTTGGACTTTGTGGAATTCCTGAAAACAGTATTGCCGCATTGGTTCGCTCTAAAGTAAAAGGCTTAACCTGTATCTCCAACAATGCTGGAGTAGATGATTTTGGCCTTGGCTTATTATTACAACAGCGTCAGATCAAAAAAATGATTTCTTCTTATGTAGGAGAAAATGCTGAATTCGAACGTCAGATGTTAAGTGGCGAATTGGAAGTTGATCTTATCCCGCAAGGAAGCTTAGCTGAACGCTGTCGTGCTGGCGGAGCTGGAATTCCTGCATTTTTCACTCCTGCAGGTTACGGAACCGAAGTAGCCGAAGGCAAAGAAGTTCGCGATTTTAACGGCAAACCACATATTCTAGAGGCTGCCTTAACTGCTGATTTTGCATTGGTAAAAGCTTGGAAAGGTGATACTGCTGGAAACCTTATTTTTAAGGGAACGGCAAGAAATTTCAATCCATTAATGGCGATGGCTGGTACAATAACTGTTGCCGAAGTAGAAGAATTGGTGCCTGCTGGAGAATTGGACCCTAACTTTATTCATACCCCAGGTATTTTCGTGCAACGCATTTACCAAGGAGATGCTTACGAGAAAAGAATTGAGCAAAGGACGGTTAGAACTAAGTAGTTTAAAAGTTTAGAGGTTCAGAAGTTTAAGAGTCTTCACAGATTTTCGCCTAAACCAATCAACTCCTAAACTTCGATAAATTGTCAAATTATCAAATTAACGAGCTATGTTAGATAAAAACGGAATAGCGAAACGTATCGCACAAGAACTAGAAGATAGATTTTACGTAAACCTAGGTATTGGTATTCCTACTTTGGTTGCAAATTATATTCCTGAAGGTATTGATATTGAGTTCCAGTCTGAAAACGGAATCTTAGGAATGGGCCCTTTCCCTTTTGAAGGTGAAGAAGATGCCGACATGATTAATGCTGGTAAACAAACCATTACAGCCATGCCGAGTGCTGCGATTTTCGACTCTGCAACAAGCTTTGCGATGATTAGAGGGCAACATGTTCAGATGACCGTTTTGGGCGCTATGGAAGTCTCTGAAACAGGCGATATTGCCAACTGGAAAATTCCAGGCAAAATGGTAAAAGGAATGGGTGGTGCAATGGATTTAGTTGCTTCTGCAGAGAATATTATTGTGGCAATGATGCACACCAACAAAGCAGGTGAATCTAAGTTATTGCCAAAATGTAGCCTACCTCTTACTGGAGTTGGGTGTGTAAAGAAAATTGTAACCAACCTAGCTTTGTTAGAGGTAACAGATAAAGGTTTTAAATTATTAGAAAGAGCACCTGGCGTTTCGGTAGAAGAAATAAAAAAAGCTACTGCTGGGACTTTAATCGTTGAAGGGGATATTCCAGAAATGAATATTTAACTAAGCTTTTTTAGAAAATCGAATAGTACAGCCTTACACGTTTCTGGCTGCTCTATATATCCCATATGCCCGCAGCCTTTAATTAGGCTGTGGGCTATTTTTTTGTCCTTGCAAAATGACAGTAAGCGGTCAACAGGTACACTAGGGTCCGAATCGCCAATAACAACAAATTTCGAGCAATTTAAAGTCGCAAGTAAATGAGAGCAGTCTTGCCTTAGCGCCATGCCTTTCAAGGCCAATTTCACGCCTTCTAGAGATGTTTGTTCGCCAACTCGAATCATCTGCTCTATTTCAGGCTGAAGTCTATCTTGGTTTTGCGAAGCGATAAAATTTGGCAATGCCAATCGGATAAAATCTTTTTTCCCTGCTTCAATGGCGTCAACTATTCTTAGTCGTTCCAATTTTTTCATCGGAACATCTTCGAAAGGATGCGAATGAAACAAACACAAGCCTTCCAGTTTTTCCGGGAATAAATCGGCAAAGGCCATGGCAATATATCCCCCCATCGAATGGCCTATAATGCTTGCCTTATCCACTTTGCAGGAATCAAGCACAGCAGCTACTGCTTCTGCAATTAGGCCCATTTCCTGAACTTCGTCTAAAGGCTCGGACAAACCATGTCCAGGTAGATCGATAAGAAGGGTTCTGAAATTGTTTTGGATGCTTGGCATTAAGAAATTCCAAAGACTAGAATCCTCTAAAAAGCCATGTAATAAAACCACAACAGGACCGGTTCCCCGATCCTGATAGCGTATTCTTTTTCCTCGAAATTGAATGATATTATCCATTCATTATGTCTTCTATTTCAGCAATTTCCCTTGGGATATTTCGCATCAAATCGAAAGGACCATCATTCGTTACTACAATGTCATTTTCAATTCTAATGCCTATCCCTTCTTCTGGAATATAGATTCCTGGCTCACAGGTAAACACGTTACCTGCAACAAATGGATCAACTCTCGAGCCTAAATCATGTACATCTAATCCGATATAATGCGAAGTTCCGTGCATGAAGTACTTTTTGTAAGCCGGCCAATTAGGATCTTGGTTTTTAATATCTGTTGTATCCAACAAACCTAACTTCACCAACTCCGCCTCCATAAGTCTACCTACGGCAACATGGTAATCGTTAAGTATGGTTCCTGGCACCAACATTTTGGTAGACTCTTTCATTACATGTAAAACAGAACTGTAAACTGCTTTCTGACGATCTGTAAATCGTCCATTGGCAGGAATCGTTCTACTTAAATCCGCAGCATAATTACCATATTCAGCGCCAAAATCCATCAAAATCAAATCACCATCCTTAACCTGAGAGTTGTTATCGGTATAATGCAAACAATTGGCATTGTTACCTGTGGCAATTATTGGAGAATAAGCGTGACCTGTAGAACGGTTAATTAAAAACTCGTGGATAATTTCGGCTTCCATTTCGTATTCCCAAACACCCGGCTTGGTGAATTTTAAAATTCTACGCAAAGCCTTTTCTGTAATATCACAAGCCTCTTGCATCAAAGCAATTTCAATCTCAGACTTTACTTCTCTTAAGCCCATCATAATTGGCCCTAGGCGCTCGAACTCATGTACTGGATATTTATTTTTTAAGGCATTTATGCCTCTCATATTTCTATTTACTACATCACTTACATAACGATCGTTCTCGTTAAGATTAACATAAATGTGATGGTTGTGAGTGACTAAATTATGTAGGTGTTTTTCTAAATCTTCAATCCAATAAATGGTTTGAATGCCCGAAGCTTCTCTTGCTTCTTCCATGGTATATTTATGACCTTCCCAAACTGCAATTTCTTTGCTGGTCTTACGTAAGAAAAGAATCTCTCGGTGTGCAGAATTACTTGCTTCTGGGCATAATACCAAAACCGTTTGCTCTTGATCTATACCACTTAAATAAAGGATATCAGAATCTTGTCTAAAAGGGTGGTTTGCATCACCGTTTCTTGGTTGCTCGTCATTGGAATGAAAAACGGCAACAGACTTTGACTTTAGCTTTGCTGCAAATCGTTTTCTGTTTTCAATAAATAGTTGATTAGATATTGGGGAGTACTTTTTGGTATTCATATTATTCCTTGTGTCTTTATTAATTATAATACCAAAAGTCGGAGATTATTCCCTAATAAACAACTCTGCCCTACAATCGATATTGATTCTAGAAGAATACCTTCATTTCTACATTACCTGTGTGGATTACCGGAATGTCTATTGCAGACCTGCCTTCGTAGTTTAAAGAGAAGCGCAAATTGTCTGATAAATTCTTTTGCCAAGAAAATGCCCATGTTATATTTTGCCCAACCCTTAAACCTTCAAGCATTTGATAAGCTACCGAACTAAAGCCATTCCCAATAAAATCGTTTTGGATAAAACTTCCTTTTAAAGATAGGAGCCCTTGCTTTTTGTTTTGCCAGTCTAATTGTAAGGTTCCGCTTTGCCTTAAAATTTGCTCACCTGTTTCCGAACGATTTTTCTGATCGCTATATACGTAAGTGCCTTTAAGGATAAATCCACTTCCTAATGCGTATTGCACTTCTTGACTAACATTCGTTTTTTCTAGTAAAAAATTTCGAGTCATCAATGCATCCGAATAGGTTTCTGAAACTACAGATTGAACTTTTCCTGAAATAATCAAACCACTAAATGATTGATTGCGGTATTGTAACGTATGCCCGTATTCATTCTGCCCATCGGTTCCGTACACAAATGTCGATTGCCTTTTCTGATCTGTATACAACCATTCTAATTGCCAATTTGTAGGTCGAAACATCAATCGGTTATTAAAATTGTTGTTCATGGTTACTGTCAAAGAATCTGCATCCTTAAAAACTTGTACCTGAAAAACATCTGCTTTTCTTGATTTACGGTCTGCCTGCCAAGAGAATTGATTGCTCCAAAGCGATAAGAATTTCTTGAGCCCTTTTTTATTCGACCATGCTGCCCCAGGGCTAATAGACAATTGCTGCGACCATTTTTCTGTAGACACAGATATGTATTCTGTGGTTGGTGTAAATACCCGGATATAACTGGCGGTGTCTGCCAACGGTGGCTGCTCGAATTCGCCCAGCTCTTGAATCCCGTTATTATTATAATCGTACCACGAATATTGCCCTTGCCCATTCCCTACCTTTACGTATCCAAATTCGCGCTTGGGCTCCAATCCTGCACCTGTTTCTATAAAACTGTTCCAACGTAGGGTCGATTTCAAGAAACTCAAATTCCAATTAATTCTTGCCAAAAGGTTTTGCTCAAGATTTAGGCTATCGGTTAATGGTTGTAATTTTCTGTAGGTCCCCTGCAAGCCGAATTTCTTTCCGTAGGTGCCGCCTTTAATTCCCAGTTTTGCTTCTTGCGCTAATGAGAAATCTTGCCAGCCAATTGAATCGCTAATTCTGTCTTTTCGCTCTCCATAGCCTAGGCGATATTCTAATTTCGAGCTATCTCCCTGGCTGGCATAAGCCTCCCAATTGGTATAGTAAAAACTACTGTTTAAAAGGGTTTTATTTTGTTTGAGATTGTTCTGTTCACCATCCCCAAAAACGCCTAATTTAACTTGATCCCATGAGTGGGATATATCGAATTTAGACCTTATAAATTTAGAATTTACTACCCCAAAATTCGCCTCGTTAATCGAGCTAACAGAATTCAATTTCCATTTTGTTCCACTACCATCTAACACTAAATTCTGGTAAGACCCTTCGTACGAATCGCCAAAATTAATTCGCTTGTATCCATAGCTTGTCTCTAAGTTTTGTTTCAGGCGCCAAGAAATATTTGCCCCATAAAACAGCTGGGTTTGGTTTAAAATAGTGTCGTTTAAATTTAAGTTCCTGGCAAATTCTACGGCTCTAAATCGTTCTATAGATCTAAAATTATCCTGCACAAATGCCAATTCGGGACTTACTGTTAAAGTTGATTTCTCTCCTGTAATAGTATGTCCATATTCTATTTTCAGGGCAGAACCAACATTGTCTGCAACATCTAAAACAGAAAAGGTATTAGCATCGAAATTACTAACAGCAACATCTACTTTTAATTGGGCCTTACCGCTGGGTTTCCAAACTCCATTGGCTGTAATCAATTGGTGTTTGGTGGGTGCTATCAGCACAGCTATTGGTTCGTACGATGCCTGTGGGGTGCCATTGACTGGAGGAACAAATTCGAACACCTTTCCATTGACTTCACTCGAAACCAATTTGTAATTTCCTTTTCCTAATCCCAACTGGGTAAATCGCAAAGCAAAATGCGCACTATCTGGATCTGTGCTATACACATAAATAGAGATGCCATTGAATTCTTTTTTTGCATAACGGATCTCGTCTGCAGTATAGCCAACACTATCTACAGCCGATTGATAGGCTCCACTTAAGTCGTCTCCTGCTTCAGACAACAATTGTTTTTGTTCGAAGCCCAACTCTTGCTGTATGGTTTGATTTTTTGCGTCTTGCTGAGAAATGGCATTGACATTCCAAGAAAATTTTTCTTGTGTTCTCCCTATTTTCGACTGCATCAAAAGGCGGGCGTAATTCCGAGACGAATATTCAAACTCTACAGAAATACGTTTGTTACGGGTCATTAACTGTCGTGGCATAAAAGTGATTTCCGCTGCATTGTAGTCAATCACATAATCTTGATCTAAACCCCTTTTTAGCAAAACACCATCTACATAGACCCTCTCTGATCCCGATAAAACAATAATAAAAAACTCATTGGCTGCACCGCGCAATCGGTAAGGCCCTTGATTACCTTCTACTGCCAAAAACTGATTCCTTGTAAACTTACCTCTCGACAAAGCAATAGAAGCTTCGGTTTGCCATGCTGAAGTATCTTTGTTTACCGACTCATATCGAATTCCTGAAGCCTTTTTCTGATAATTGCCGAAATATGACTCTTGTTCTTGCAACACATAATCACCTCCCGTCCACTTTGCATTAGGACGCATCATCTGCATGTATACCTGGTCAAACTCTTGCAACTGTTGGGTATATCCATCTGCTTGAATGGGCAAGTTTCTATCAGAAATTACGGCTCTAATTTCCGTCTCGTCATCAATCATTCCCGAAAATTGTAAATCCAATCCTGCGTCAAAACTTACATTTTGATTGCTCCCACTCCGTATCGATCGGCTAATGCTTCCTGATTTTTGCAAGCCTTCGAGCAATGAATTATTAGGTGCTGCATTTCCTAGAACGCCATTATATCGGATTCCCGGATTATACAAAAGAAGTGTGTCCTGAATAAAGCTTGTAGATTTATGAAAATAGGGTGCTGCTAAGTTAAAAGGATAGACTTGAAATTGTAAACACAGCGAATCTGTAGCATTTTCACTATCTAGAATCACCATTTTACCTTCCCAAGGCAGTAATTTGAAATTGGCAGAACCAGAAATAATTTGAAGGCTTAAACTATCAAGACTATTTTGGTCTAAAACTACAGTATCACCCACGTTTACAGGCACACAAAGCTGCCTCAAATTACTAAAAGTGCCTTGTGAAAAAACTTCTGCTCCAAGCGTAAGCAGTAGTGCTACGAATACGTATTTTAGTTCTTTAATCACCAGATGGATTTACGGCTGCATTTTAACGCGAAATCTACGATTTATACAAACGAATGAAACGCATCATTTCATATAACGTAAACGGAATAAGAGCTGCACAGAAAAAAGGCTTGTTGGATTGGATGCGTGCAGCACAGCCAGATATTTTGTGTTTACAAGAAACAAAAGCACAACCAGAACAAATTGAAACCAATTTGTACGAAGAGTTGGGTTACCACTGCTATTACTTCTCTGCACAGAAAAAAGGATACAGCGGAGTTGCCATCATGAGCAAGGAAAAACCCGATCATATTGAGTATGGCTGCGGCATTGAAACGGGCGATTTTGAAGGGCGGATTATTCGTGCCGACTTTGGCGACAAGTCGGTGATTTCGGCATATTTTCCAAGTGGAACAACAGGTGATATCAGACAAGATATTAAGATGGCTTTCTTGGCAGATATGCAAGAATACCTGAATAAATTGCAAAAAACCAGACCAAACTTGGTGGTATGTGGCGATTATAACATTTGTCACGAAGCTATAGATATTCACAATCCTGTTTCGAATAAAAAATCTTCGGGATTTTTACCAGAAGAGCGCGAATGGGTAACGCAGTTTTTGGCAAGCGGATTTGTAGATTCGTTCCGACATCTAAACAAAGAGCCTCACAATTATAGCTGGTGGAGTTACAGAGCAAATGCCCGAGACAATAATAAAGGCTGGCGCATCGATTACAATATGGTTACAAAAAACATGGAGGAACAGATAGAAAGAGCTGCTATTTTGCCAGAAGCAAAACACTCTGACCATTGTCCGATATTAGTAGAAATGAATTGGTAAAAATAAAATAGAGATGAAAAGATTATTGTTGATTGCTGGATTGGGAGTTTTATTGCTACAAGCGTGTGTTCCTGCGCGCCAGTTCGAAGATTTACAGAACCTACAAAAAGAATGTGAAAACAACCTTTCTGAGTTGAGACAGAAATTTAACCAGCTAGACAACGAGCACAAAGAGTTGAAAGAACTTGCTGCTACTATCGAAAAAAGGAACAGTCAGTTGCGTAACGACACGGCTATTATGGGTAAAAACTATAGCACCCTTAAACGCACTTATGCCGATTTGAATGCCTCGTACAAAATGCTTTCTTCTAATAAGAGTAAGCAAATTGCTATGGCTGCCGAGGAAAACAGAAAGCTGTTGGGCAATCTGAATGAACTTGAAACTGACTTGCAAAACAGAGAAGACGAATTGCGCAAAGAACGTGCGCGTTTAGATGGCTTGAACCAAGAATTGAATCAATCTAAAACAGCTCTAGCTTCTCGTGAACAACGCTTAAACGAGTTGGAAAACATAATCAGCACCAAAGATTCGTTGATGAGCTCTTTGAAAAACAAAGTGAGCAATGCCTTATTGGGTTTCAAAGGAAAAGGTTTGGGTATAGAGCAAAAGAACGGTCGTGTTTATGTATCCTTAGACAACAGCTTGCTGTTTGCTTCGGGTAAATGGATGGCAGACGAAAAAGGAAAAGTTGCCATCAACAACTTGGCGCAGGTATTGGCCGACAATCCAGAAATTCAGATTCTAATTGAAGGACATACTGACAATGTTCCTTTTGGAGCTAGATCAGAAATAAAAGACAACTGGGATTTATCTGTAATGCGAGCCACCTCCATTGTAAAATTATTACAAGAAAATAAAAACATCAATCCTAACAGATTTACTGCTGCAGGTAGAGGCGAGTTTGTTCCTGTTGCTTCTAATGAAACAAAAGAAGGAAAAGCCGAGAACAGAAGAATAGAAATTATTTTGACTCCTGATTTAGGCCCATTGTTCAAGTTGTTAGGTCAATAAAAATGGAAAACACAGCATTGGTAAAAGAATGGGAGGAGCGCATTGTTGCGCTCTCTTCCTCTTTTAAAGACGCTTTCGGGGCTTTGTCTGAAGCCCAATTACAGCAAAAACCCAAAGAAACCGCTTGGAGTATTGCTCAGAATTTAGAGCATCTTATCCGTAACAACGAAAGTTATTATACTGTTTTCGAAAATCTAAAAAACAACACCCTAAACTTGCCGATCTTAGGTAAATGGATGCACAAGCTTTTTGGTAAGATGATTTTGAAATCGGTAAATCCTGACCGCGCAAAAAAGATCAAAACCTTTAAAATGTGGGAGCCCGAAGCTGTTAAAAAATCTGGCACCACCTTAGATGCTTTCTTAAACCATCAAGAGTCTTTTGCTGTAAACTTAGAGTCCTTGGTTCCTTTTGTAAACGAAGATCCTGTAATCCATTCACCAGCCAACAAAACCATTTGTTTCTCCTTAAGTATGGCCATGGATATCATCCTTACGCATGAAGAGCGACATTTGAATCAAGCATTAGAAGTGAAGAGAGCATTGAGTTTGTAGTTTGAGAGGCGAGGAATGAGTTTGAGAGGCTTGCTTGAAAACGCGTCATTGTGAGCATTGCTTCAAGGTGCGAGAAGGAATGCGAAGCAATCTTTATGATGGTTGCGCTAAAGTAGATTTGTCTGGGATTTACAAAAAATGAGATGTTTCATGAAAAATATTACGCGAATTATAGTAGTAACTTTTCTATGGTCTGCTTGTATTCCGTTACAGTATCAGTTAGGAATACTTCCAAAACATCTTAAACTAGATCAAATTGATGTGCCACTTTCTATTAATGATATTTATGGAAATTATGTGTCTGTAAATCTTAGGGGGCATTTCGGTGAATTTAATCTAACTGAAGAGAATAAATTCGAATATAAATACGGAAACTCTTTTGAAACTGGTAAGTACTTTGGAACATTTCAAATTAAAGATAGTCTTATAATATTATCTGCGGATTCTCTTTACAATCAAAACATTATTGACCTAATACATAATAGAGCCTCTAACATCACACAGGAATATAGTCGTTTGAAATTTGAATTTATCATTACTTCTAAGGGGTTTCATGAAAAGAGTAAAAATGATAATTACTATAAAGAACCAACATACTTGAAACAATAAATACTGCTTCAAGCACTAAATTTTGCAAATAGCGTATTCCTAATTTGATAGGTTTCAAGGCTATTTATGAAACCTACTTGACTAAAGGCGGTATTTGCTTGGAGGAGATTGCTTCTTGTCCGTTAACTAAGGGATCATCGCAATGACGGATCGTCACTCAAACTAGAAACTCTCCACTCTATTCTCAAACTCCATTTTGTTAACGAAATTTAGGTTTTCGGTTTAAAGAAATTCCTTTTCTTTGTTAGCCTTAACAAGAAATTAATTAATAATATTCATAATGAAGAAGTTAGGAAGTATTGCTTTAGGTGTATTGTTGACCTTTCAGGTGAGCACATCAAAAGCAGACGAAGGAATGTGGTTGCCAATGTTCTTAGGTATGAACATGGAAGAAATGCAAGCTGCTGGTTTGAATCTTACCGCAGAACAATTATATGATATCAACAACTCTAGCCTTAAAGACGCCATTGTTTCTTTAGGTGGATTTTGTACAGCAGAGATGATTTCATCTCAAGGATTGATGTTGACCAACCACCATTGTGGTTACGATGCCATCCAATCTCACTCTACCAAGGAGAATAACATTTTAGAAAAGGGTTTCTGGGCAATGAGCATGGAAGAAGAAAAGCCTAATGCTGGTCTTTTTGCACGTTTCTTAGTACGTATGGAAGATGTTTCTACTACCATTTTGGCTGATGTAACAGCTGATATGTCTGAAGAAGATAGAGATGCTGCTATTGGAGCGGCTATCAAAACTTTGACAGAAGACACCAAAGGTGATGCAGATTACAAGGTAAGCATCAAGTCATTTTTCGAAGGAAACGAATACTATATGTTTGTTTACGAAACCTTTAACGATGTACGTTTGGTAGGTAATCCACCTGAGTCTGTAGGTAAATTTGGTGGTGACACCGACAACTGGATGTGGCCTCGTCATACGGGCGATTTCTCTATGTTCCGTGTGTACATGGCTCCTGATGGATCTCCTGCTGAGTATGCTGAAGACAACATTCCTTACGCTCCAAAACACCACTTGCCTGTTTCTTTGAAAGGAGTAAACAATGGTGACTTTGCAATGATTATGGGTTACCCTGGTTCTACAGATCGTTTCTTAACTTCTTTTGGAGTGCAAGCAGAATTGGATATCCACCAGCCATCTGTTGTTGAAATTCGCGATGTAAAATTGTCTACCATGAAAACCTTCATGGACCAAGATCCTGGAGTTCGTTTGCAATATGCGTCTAAGTATGCACAAACTGCAAACTACTGGAAATACTATATCGGGCAACAAAAACAATTGAAGCGCAACAATGTGTTGGAGCAAAAATTGGCTTTGGAAAATGAATTTACTACTTGGGTAAATGCTGATGCAACTCGCAAAGCAACCTATGGCGAAGCATTGACATTGATTGAAGAAGCTTACAAAATGAAGCGTGGCGCATTAAAAGGGAACACTTACGTTTTAGAAGCTGGTTTGATTGGTGCTGACTCTCCTTTGTTTGCATACAGAGCAAGCGCTACTCTTAAAGCTGCTTTGGCTTCAGAAGATCAAGAAAAAATTGACGCTGCTGTAGTGCGTATTGCAGCAATGGCCGAAGGTCATTTCAAAAATTTTGATGCGGATGTAGACCGTAACGTGATGGGTAATTTGTTCAACTTGTACGCGCAAAATGTTGCTGCAGATCAGCAACCAGCATTTTTTGCAATGGTGAACAAAAAATTCAAAGGTGACTTTGCTGCTTATGCTGATAAAGTTGCTGATAAATCTATTTTCACAAACAAAGCAAGATTGGAAGCTTTCTTAGCGAAGCCTCGTTTGAAGAAATTAGAAGCTGACTACTTGACAATTGCTGCTAGCGATTTGATTACGATGTACCGTAGCGGTGGAAACCCAGAAGCAGACGAAAAAATGCAAAAGGGTAACCGTTTGTTCGTTGCTGGTTTGCGCGAAATGAACCCAGACAAAAAATATGCTCCTAACGCAAACTCAACTATGCGTTTGACATATGGTAATGTTGGTGACTATATGGCTGCAGATGCTGTACATTTCGACTACATTACTACTATTGATGGTGTGATGCAGAAAATGGACAATAGCAACCCAGAATTTGTTGTTCCTGAACGTTTGGCAGAATTGTACAAAACAAAAGATTACGGACAGTATGCCGATGAAAACGGAAACTTGCCAATTTGTTTTATCTCTAACAACGACATTACAGGTGGTAACTCTGGTTCTCCGGTAATTAATGGTGATGGTGAATTGATTGGTTTAGCATTTGATGGTAACTGGGAAGCAATGTCTGGTGACATCGCTTTCGAGCACCAATTGCAAAGAACCATTTCGGTTGATATCCGCTACGTTTTATTCTCTATCGATAAGTATGCTGGTTGTACGCGTTTGATTGAAGAAATGGACTTGGTAATGCCAGAAATGACGGCTCAAGAAGCAGAATTGGAAATGGCTGAATAAGCGATCCTCTTTTTTAAATTATACAGACGCCTCTTGGGAAACCAAGGGGCGTTTTTTTGTTGGGGAATTTGGTTATTTTAGCTGGATCACTCTCTTTCATCTCTTAAAAGAATGAAACAACTATATTTTATTATCCTTTGTTTAGCAACATTAATTTTCAATGATGTAAAAGCTTGTTCATGCATCGGTTTAGCATCGGCTAAGTCTGCACTAAAAAGCTCCGAAATGGTTTTTGTGGGAAAAGCCATTTCCAAAGAGATTGTACAGGTTCTAGATTTGGAGCTAACAGAATTATACCCTCTAGATTCAGCACGATTTCATGAGTTTCCATACACAACACACGTTGCAAAATATAAGTTTCAAATAAAGAAACTATACAAAGGATTTACGCAATCTGATACCCTAATTGTATTTACTGGGGTTGGTGGCGGTGATTGTGGGTATTCATTTAATATAGGAGTCGATTACATTGTCTACAGTAAAGATGAAAACAATTTAACCTACCATAACGATTCATATACTTGGACAAGTATTTGTTCTAGAACTCGGGTTTTTGATATAACAGAAATAACCCTAATAAAAGAGGCCCTAAAATAAAGGGATAAATAACCGCCATAACATAAAACCCTCTTTACTAAACCTCTAATGTGAAAAAATGACAAAACTCAACCAAACCGCGCTCATTCTTTTTAGTGTTTCATTATTGGCTAGTTGTGACTTTATTAATAACACTTTGACCTACAAAGACACCACAGATAAACTAGTGGAAAGTATCATTAATGAAGAGTACGACAATGCCTTAAATTATTTAGCTCTTGAAAATGACTATTATAAAAAAACACCTTTTGATACTTTAAAAAGTAAGTTTTCGTCATTTCGAAAATTAATCCTTGAACATTTCGGTGACAACTTGGAGTATACCTTTATGACTGCTAGCAGAACCTTTTCCACGAATAATGTAAAAGCAACCGAAGTACATACAACTGATGCTCTCATACAGTTTGAGAACAAAAAAGAGTTTGGAGTTTTAGAGCTCGTTTTCGATAATGAATCGAATAAAATTATCAGCATAAAACCCCTTGACATAAAAGAACGAATACCAAATATGCTCCTATTTTGGCTGTTTGGGTTACCTGCCCTCTGTATCCTTATTTTCAATCTATTGGTAATTCGAAAAATCAAAAAATCAAGGTTAAAAAGAAAGTGGCTCAAATGCCTATGTGTCTTTGTTTTTAATGCCCCTACAATTACTTACAGTGCTGTAACCGGATTATCGTTTGGATTACTAAGCTTTCAGTTAATGTTGGGAGTAGGGGTTAATTACATGGGTTATTTAAATGCAGAATGGGCTATAGGTTTGCCGTTAGGCGGATTATATTGGCTTTGGAAACTTCGCGATAAGGCAGTTGACGATTTAGGATATGCAAGCCCAAAAGTTAACACTTTAGACTAAAGACTTCCCATCACCACAATCAAAACGACCTTTTGAAAATCGCGTTAAAAACACAGAAGCATTCCTTTCCCTGCGCGTTTTAATGTCAAAATCATAGTAAACATTAAAATTCTAATTTTTTAATGTTTGGTAGTCGTTACAGCCTTAATACTAGGGTTTGACTTATATTAGTATACATTTCAATAAAACTTAAGACTTCGAGATTCTTCAATAATCTCGAAGCTTTAAGAAGAATCTCAATTCCCCTCCAAACCCTATCTTAGCCCATTCAAAATCCCAATCTATGTTGAAGTCGCTTTTTGTATTACCATTTGCCTTCTTATTTGCATTAAACACCAATGCACAAGATTTCTCTACAGATAGAATGTTGCCCGATACCGCTGCAAAAGGACTGTACTTCTCTTTAGAGCAATCGGCATTTATCAAAAACAACGAGTATTTCAATGAATTTGCCGCAGGATATACCGGCATTGGTTTGTTTGCGCAACCAAGCTTTCAGTATTTCTTTAATTCGGAAACTAAAATCCAAGGAGGTGTTTACCTTTTAAAATATTCTGGCGTAGAATCTTTCAACCAAGTGCTGCCTATTTTATCTGTACAGCATAAGTTGGGAGATAATTTAGACTTAGTGATGGGAAGTATTTATGGAACCTTGGAACATAAATTAGAAGAGCCCTTGTTTCGCGTAGATCGCTATTTTCAAGACCATGTAGAATACGGTTTGCAATTGCTATACAATGACAAGAACCGTTTTAACTACGATTTCTGGGTAAACTGGGAGCAGTACATTTTACCTGGAGATCCATTTCAAGAAGAAATTCAGGCAGGTTGGACTTCTAACTACCAACTGAAAAAGGAAGGATTGAAAATTTCTGTTCCTACTCAATTCTTAATACACCACATGGGCGGACAGGTAGATAGTTCGCCAGACCCCGTGGCATCAATCATTAATGGCGCTGTTGGCTTGGAATTCGATTACCCTTTATCCGACAGCAAAAGCCTTATTTTTGAACCTTGGTTTTTCTTTTACCAAGGTTGGGGAGTACCAGAAACGGGGGTTAATTCGCAAGCCTTCAATTCGGGGAACAGTGTGTATTTGAAATTGAGATACGAGACACCAAAGCTTAACGCCATGCTGGGATATTGGAATGCCAACCAGTTTATAGCGCCCTTGGGTGAGTATCTGTTTATGAGCATTTCTGAAAAAGACTTGAGCTTTTCGGAGGCCGACCGACAATTGATTACTTCTAAAATTAGCCTGCGTAAAACCATTAGCAAACACATGTTTTTAGAGCTAAGAAGTGATTTTTACTACGATCTAAATTACAGTCAACTCTCTTATTCCAACAGTTTATATTTCGTAATCAACGAATCTTTTTTTCTAAAAGGGTCTAAGTAAGGAAATCACTAATTTTGCATAGCCTTTTGGCGGGATATTTGCAGCAAACGAAAGCTTACAAAAAGAATCAACCAAACGAATGAAGTACTTCTTCCCATTAGTCTTAATGGTCTCTATAAGTCTTTTCTCAAAGGCTCAAACATTAACAATTACCGATAAGGAATCTCAGGAACCCTTAGACATGGTAACCTTACTTTCGAAAACCCCAGAGGTATATACCACTACCAATAGCAAGGGCCAAGCGAATATCTCAGCTTTCAAGAAATCAGAGCAAATCGAAATAAGAACCATCGGATACAAAACGGTGCTTTATAGCTTCGAAGATCTAGCAGGATTGGAGTTTCAATTATCCTTAGAAACATCCAACCTAAACCTTGACGAGATTGTGCTGTCTGCCAGTCGATGGCATCAAGCTTCAAAAGATTTACCCGTAAAAATCAAGACCATTACCCCAAAAGAAGTGGCTTTGCAAAACCCGCAAACGGCTGCAGATTTATTGAACATTTCCGGAAAAGTATTTATTCAGAAAAGCCAACAAGGTGGCGGAAGCCCTATTATTAGAGGTTTTGCTACCAACAGATTATTGTACACCGTTGATGGTGTGCGAATGAACAATGCCATTTTTAGAAGCGGAAATATTCAAAACGTAATTAGCCTCGATGCCTTTGCCATAGAAAATACCGAGGTGCTCTTTGGACCACGTTCGGTTGTTTATGGTTCCGATGCTATTGGGGGTGTCATGAGTTTTCAAACCCTTAGCCCTGCCTTTTCTTTAGATGATGAGATGTTGGTAAGCGGTAAGGCCAACACTAGAGTATCAACGGCAAACAACGAACGAACAGGACATTTTGATGTAAATATTGGAGGAAAGAAATGGGCTTTTATCACCAGTTTATCATCTTCCGATTTCGACCATTTAAAACAAGGTAAAAATGGCCCAGACGATTATATCAAAAACTATTATGTTGGTCGGATCGATACCTTAGATAAAATCATCGCTCCGGAAGATTCCTTGCTGCAAATCCCATCGGAGTACGAGCAATTGAATATTATGCAGAAAGTGCACTTCAAACCCAACGAAACATGGGATTTCAATTATGGATTCCACCATTCCGAAACCTCTCCTTATGGCCGTTATGATAGACACAATCGTGTGCAAAACAATTTGCCACGATATGCAGAATGGAGCTACGGCCCTCAGGTTTGGAAAATGCACAATCTGAATATTGCCTACACTAAAAAAACAAAATGGTTCGATCACGCAACAATGCGCTTGGCATACCAACGCTTTGAAGAGAGTCGCATCAGCAGGGATCTATACAGCGATACCCGTACTATTAAATCGGAAGAGGTAGATGCGTATTCTGCTAATTTCGACTTGCTAAAAGCCTTGAACAACAAGAATAGCTTGTTCTATGGTTTCGAATATGTTTTTAATGATGTCTTCTCGAAAGGCGAAACCTTAGACATGAATACCGCTGTTTATAGTGATGCAGAATCACGCTATCCCAAGGCGCAATGGTCGTCTTTGGCAGCTTATGTAAATCATGCTTATAAGGCGTCTGAATTATTGACTTTCCAATCGGGTCTACGTTTCAACCAATACCAGTTGGATGCCACTTTCGACACCACCTATTATCCTTTTCCTTTTACCACGGCCAATTTGAAAAAAGCAGCATTAACGGGAAGTATTGGAGCCACTTATCGCCCTTCCGAATCGTGGCTGTTGAGCAGTAATTTTGGTACCGCCTTCCGTTCTCCTAATGTCGATGACATGGGAAAATTGTTTGATTCCGGTAATGGGATTGTGGTGGTGCCCAATCCAGAACTAAAAGCAGAATATGCTTACAATGGAGATATTGGCGCTGCCAAGGTTTTTGGTGATGTTTTAAAATTGGATGTTTCTGCCTATTTCACCTTTTTAGACAATGCTATGGTCCGCAGAGATTTCACCTTAAATGGCCAAGACAGTCTTGTATACGATGGTACTCTAAGTCAAGTGCAAGCGGTGCAAAACGCAGCTAAAGCAAAGGTATTTGGAATACAAGCAGGCTTAGAGTTAAAACTCCCAAAAGGCTTTAAATTTTCTTCCGATTTCAATTTCCAAAAAGGTGAAGAAGAATTGGCGAATGGAAACATAAGCCCTACACGACATGCTACCCCGGCATTTGGAACTACCCGACTGAACTACAAAGCCCAAAAGATAAGTTTGCAAATAAATGTGCAATACCAAGCCGAAAGATCTA
>JBLHRE010000003.1:0-30344 GCA_047625765.1 Flavobacteriales bacterium | reverse complement strand
CTCCAGATTCTGAAACAAATACTCTAGAAGAATAATTTAAATAAACTGTACCATCGCTAGCTACTTCAACATCTCTGGAAGTAGCAGAACCTTGAATTCCCTCTTCAGTCCAAGTTGCTCCTGCATCGCTAGAAATCATAAATCCTCTATTCGTAGAAGCATAAATCCTGTTAGCATCAACAGGGTCGCAAGCAATTTTACCAATTGAAGACCATGCTGCAGAAGCACCATTTGCAGGTGATGGTTCTGTACTTGATATAACAGTAAAGGTATTACCCCCATCAGTAGATTTGTACATTCCTTGCCCTAGAATCCCTTGAGATTTAAGTCCAGATGCTGAATAATACATTCCTTCCCCTGTCCCAACATAAATATCACCATTGGCTGATTGAGCCATTGAAACTACAGCAAGATTCATATCAACACCATTATTATCTTGGCGCGACCAAGACTGACCTCCGTTATTTGAAATCCAAACACCTCCTGCAACACCTCCAGCATAAACTCTACTAGGGTTGTTGCGATCAATTAATATAGCACGGGTTCTACCCCCTACATTGTCAGGACCAAGCTCCATCCACTCCAAATCCAAAGCCTTATTTACAGGCATTGCATTCACAGCTTTTCTAGCACGTATCACATCCATAGGATCGACAAGGCCAGTTTCTGGATTTGCTCTTAATCTGTTCAAATATTCTATTGAACCCGCAACTTCTTCAGCTGCGATTTCTTGATTTTCGTTTCTAGGAGTGTAAACACCCTCGTTAGAAAGAAAAAATTGGCCTGTAGCGACAACACCACAAACAACTGCTAATGAACCAAATAGTAAATGTCTTTTCATCATATATAATATAGACTAATAAATACTTCGCGTAACCTTAAACCGGGAACAATTTACGACAAAATTGTTTCAATAAAAAATTATGAATTCAGGATATCTAAAAAAGATGTTTCTCTGCATGATAGGAGGAACGAACCAAAGGCCCACTCTCTACATACTTGAAGCCCATTTCCAAGCCCAACTCTTTATATTTATCGAATTGCTCTGGCGTTATAAACTCCTGAACTGCAAGATGCTTGGGGGTTGGCTGCAAATATTGACCTAAGGTTATAATGTCGACTTCTGCAGCTCTTAAATCCCTCATTGTTTCTAGAACCTCAGCTTCAGTTTCACCTAAACCAAGCATTACCCCAGATTTAGTTCTTTTCTGACCACTATCCTTAAGAAACTTTAATACCGATAAACTTCTATCGTACTGTGCCTGAATACGTACTTGCCTAGTAAGTCTACGAACGGTTTCCAAATTGTGAGAAATAATATCTGGAGCAACATCAATCAATCGCTGCACATTATTCATTTCTCCTTTAAAATCCGGAATTAAGGTCTCCATGGTCGTACTTGGGCTTACTCTTCTAATAGCCTTTACAGTTTCAGACCATATAATTGATCCTCCATCTCGAATATCATCTCTATCTACAGAAGTTAATACGGCATGTTTTACACCCATTAATTTTATAGACCGTGCAACTCTTTCAGGCTCGTCCCAATCTACTGCATCAGGCTTGCCAGTTGCAACTGCGCAAAATCCACAGGATCTAGTACATACATTCCCCAAAATCATAAATGTAGCAGTTCCTGCACCCCAACACTCTCCCATGTTTGGACAGTTACCGCTTTCACAAATGGTATTCAACTTGTAATTATCTACAAGCTTTCGAACCTTCTTATAATTCTCTCCTGTGGGCAACTTTACTCTTAACCACTTTGGTTTGCGAACTACATTATCCTTAACCTCTTGACTCATGTTCGTTTATTTATTCCATTTATACCCAAAATGCATACTGATATATAATGACAAAAATACTTGCTTGTTTTGAGATAACGCCATTATTCTAGCTTCTTTTACAAAAGCATTTAATGCAAAGCCAAATTCCAATGCATTAATTATGTCTCTAGACTCTCCGTACTTTACAATAATTCCTGCTTTGGAATACAATCCTGGAAGAAATTTCAGCTCTGAAAACCCCTTTGAAAATGGCCCTTTACCAAAAATCCTATCAACAGAATGCACCCTAGGGTCGTATCTTTCTAAATCAAACCCCAATCCATCTGGCCTAATAATTTCCATATAAATAGGCTTTAGTATCCCTATAGCCAATCCACCAGAATAGACTAGTGAAATTCCGATACTCGCCCCTTCTCTTCTTACTATTGATTTATAATATCCAAGTCCTAATTGAAGATTGGCTAGACCATTGACCTTGTCATAGGCATAGCTTCGCCCTCCTTTATACAAGCTAGCACGTTTTATTTCTTTGGGATGCCCTAAAGTAATGAGTTCAGCCTCTAAAAACCGATGCTTGAATGAAGATAAATTTCGCCCCTGCCTAAAGCCTACAGCCCACCCACTGGTGTGAATGGCACCATAAAAAGAAGCCTCGTACTGATATAGCACCCCTTTTTCGGTACCTTGAGCAAGGGCCAAAGAATTTAATCCAATTAGGATTAAAATTAATTTAACGGATATTTTCAATAAGGGTTTCGACATCTATTCCCATATGGGATTCATTGTAAACACATACTCCACTTTTAATAACTAGCACTTGTGGAGATTGATGCTCTACTCCTAATTCTGTAGCAATACTATTTGACACATCCCTATGCTGAATAAGATCCAATTTATATAAATCAAATTGCTCTTTTTCTAACAAGGACATTTTAGTTTCCAATCTATTCAAAGCCATTGAACTGATAGAACATTTGGTGCTATGCTTAAACACAACAAAAGGAAGCGTAGCCTCCTCTTTTGACTGACTCAATAAATCAATAAATTGATCTTGAGAATTTAATGATTTCCACATAATATACTATTATTAAGAACGCACATCTTCTGTTGGCGTATCTTGCTGACCAATAGCTGGACACTCCTCGATTTGCTTACATGATTGTAATAAAACAACTGCAAAAATTGCTGCTAAAAGAAATTTCACCTTTTTCATCTTGATATAATATGATTTATTATTGCAAAGTTAGCTAAATAAATGAGACAGTTTCCCTTAACAAATTGAGTAATTTAGCCAACACATTGACATACGTAAAAACAAATATTCTGGTGCTTATTTTAAGCTTTTGGAGCTTATCTGCCCCTGCACAGCAAGACACCATTTTCATTAAAGGAAAAGACTTAACCTCTGTCTTATTCTTAAACGAAACAATAGAATCAAATCGTATACCACGGTCTGACCTTCCTTTTGTTTTTGCCCAATCAATAGCCAAAGGGTTTTGGCTAACAAGCATTGACAGCATTAGACCGAAGCGTTTTGAAATTAACTGTGGAAGGAAACATGAATTTGCTGAAATCCATGCAATATTCCCCCCCCAACTATTAGTGAAATTCCCAAATCTGTACATGGACAGTATATTCTCTATTCATTCATACATAGATTTAGAGCACTTTAAAAAAGAACAAGTAAATCAATTAGAAAACATTGGTTACCCCTTTGCGCAAATCACAATCCAACAGAAAAACGAAGTGTCAAGTACACTAATGGCAACAATCTTTACTGGCCCATTAGTATTTTGGGATACTACTATAATTAAAGGGGATTACAAACTAGACACAAAACTGATTCAGGTAGGCTTACAAACTCCAAGATCAGGGTTCTACACAGAGGAAGCATTTCGAAAAATAAGCAATAAAAAACATGCCAATCTTAATTATATAAAACCTCCAGAAATTCTTTTTGTAAAAGACAAAGCTCACTTATTTCTTTATATCGATGAAGTTTCTAAAAACAGTATAGGAGGGTTAATAGGCTTTAATGGCAGCAAAGGGAATTTCAACATCATAGGGAATGTTGACTTAAAATTGAATAATAAATTTCATCGTTTTGAGACCCTTGAAGTTCATTGGCAAGCCTTTGACGATCAAAGTCAAAAACTTAATTTATCGCTAAAATTCCCTCATGTATTTAAAAGTGTATTCGGATTTGTAGGACAGCTAGACGTTCTTAGGCAAGATTCGGCTTTTGTGAATTACAAACTAGGGAGCAGCTTCAGTTATTACCTAAACAACAAGCACCAAGTGGCAACAGGAATTCGATTCGAAACATCGAACAGTATTCAAACCAATGAATCTGAATCATCCTTTGATGTTCGGAAAAAATTATATTTAATCAATTATGAGTATTCCAAGCCAGAAGGATATTTTAGAAAGTTAAAAACAGAAATTGCCGCAGGGAATCGATCAACCAAAGACAAAACACAAAGCTATTCTCAAGTTCTTTTCGAAAGTTCGGCAGGCATCCCTATCTACAAATGGTTGAGTACTTATGTAAATGTGGAAGCTCAGAAAATGCTAGCAGACAATTTAAGCAGCAACGAGTTGTATCGTATTGGGGGTTTTAATTCTATTAGAGGATTTAATGAATTAAGTATTTCAGCACAATCTTATGCCCTTGTAAACACAGAGCTCAGATTAAAAATTGATGCAAATTCCTTCCTTTTTGGTTTCTCAGATTTCGGAAAAATAGAAACCCTAAATAGTACTAACAATTTATGGGGAGTTGGACTTGGATTTCAACTAAAAAGCAAGGCAGGACAATTTGCCATTGCCTATGGTTTAGGGAAATTCGACCAAGACCCAATTGACTTTGGAGCATCCAAAATTCATTTTGGATATATCAACGAGTTTTAACGCACATTAATCTTAATTTTAAGCCCTCAATTAGAACTTCTCATGGATATAATTTTTCTACTTATTGGATTGCTTCTAGGCGTAGGCTTGGGGTTCTTTATTGCTAAATCAAAAAAATCGGTTGACAACTCTGTCTCCGCAGAAATGTTCCAGCAAAGTGTGCGTACGCTTGAGGAGAAATTAGCAAAAACTGAAGATGAGTTGAAAAGCGAATCTAAAATGCACACTAGCCTGAGTGAACAGAATAAGTTTTTACTCGAAAAACTAAATACTCACAAAGAAGAAGTTGCTCAGTTGCAAGAGAAATTCTCGAAGGAATTTAAACTCTTGGCCAATCAGATTTTCGAAGAAAAAACCCAAAAGTTTACCGACCAAAACAAAAGCAATTTGGATTTGCTCTTAAATCCGCTACGCGATAAAATTGACGATTTCAAGAAAAAGGTAGAAACTAGCTACGGTGAGGAGCAAAAGCAGCGTGTGGAGCTTAAAACAGAAATCAAGCATTTGCTGAAATTGAATGAGCAATTGAGTACCGAGGCAAATAATTTGGCAAGTGCCTTAAAAGGCAACACCAAGAGCCAAGGAGATTGGGGCGAATTGCAATTGGAAACACTATTGGGTTCTGCTGGTTTGGAAAAAGACATTCATTATTCTACGCAAATGAATTTCAAGACCCAGGATGGTGACAATCAGAGACCGGATATGATCATCCACCTTCCAGAAGACAAAAGCTTGATAATAGATTCTAAGGTTTCATTAAAAGCCTACGAAAACTACTTTAGCACAAATGACGAGGCAGCGAAAGAACGTTATTTAAAAGAGCATATTGCAAGCTTACGTCAACACTTAAGAGATTTACATGGCAAAAACTATCAAAACTTATACGAGATAAACAGTCCAGATTATGTGATGATGTTTATTCCTATTGAACCTGCTTTTGCCTTGGCTTTGCAAAGCGACAAAAACCTGTTTTCTGAGGCCTTGGACAAAAACATTGTATTGGTTACCACCTCTACCCTTTTGGCTACAATGCGTACAGTTTCGTTTATTTGGAAACAAGAAAATCAAAAGAAAAACGTGCTAGAAATTGCACGCCAAGGCGGAGATTTATACGACAAGTTCAGCAATTTTGTTGACGACCTAACCAAATTAGGAACTCAGTTAGAGACGGTACAAAAAACCTATAGCGAATCGATGAAAAAATTGGTTGAGGGTAAAGGAAACTTAATACGTAGGGCTGAAAATTTAAGAGAATTGGGTGCTAAAACTTCCAAACTAATCAACCCTAAAATTATAGAAAGATCTAAGGATGATATTGAATAAACAAGCCGCGTATGTTTTTCTGATTCTAATCTGTTTTTCGGCATGTAAAGGAGTTAAACAAATTTCTTCAGAGAATAGAGCTGGAATTTATCAAGACAAAAGCCTTTTGCTTGATGTTGATTATACCGTACAACATAATAACGACAGCATTAGTCAATTGATTTATCAATTTCCATTAGAGAATCTACTTTTTGTTAAAAATGGATCGGGGAAATCGCTTTGCGATTTTATGGTGATAGTCAAATTCTACAGCTCTTATAACTCTAGTGATCCGTTTTCTACAGACACGCTAAAAGATTTTCAAATCCAATATTCTAACACCACATTTACTGACAGTCTAAAACTAAACTTAGGCCTAGGAAAGAGTTATTTAATTGAAATTGTATTCAGGGATAAACATCGCGATTTTGAACAAAGTAATTTGCTTTATGTAGAAAAAGAAAACAGAAATCAACATGCTTTTTTCAATGCTTCTAAAAACAATACACCGCTATTTAAACCGCTAATTAATGTTGGTGATTCAATACGTATAGGTCATTACAAGGCAGAACAAATTTTTGTCCGCTATTACAATCGTGCATTTAGATTGGCGCATCCTCCGTTTAACATTTACAACGATGAGGCATTCGATTTTAACGAGGACAGTAGTTTTATTTATTACCCAAACCAAAACATTGTTTTCAACAAACCAGGGATGTATCATTTTCAGACAGGATCGAACCAAGTCGATGGATACACCATTATTTGTAACAGAAAGAATTACCCTTGTATAAGCGAAGCAACTCAAATGATAGAGCCATTGCGCTTTATAACCACCAATAGGGAATACGAGAATCTTATTAGCGACACGCTAAATATCAAAAAAAACATAGACGAATTGTGGTTAGATGCTGCAGGAAATGCTGTTCGCGCAAGGCTTTTAATAAGCACTTATTACGGTAGAGTTGAAAAAGCCAACAAATTATTTACATCCTATCACGAAGGATGGAGAACAGACCGAGGAATGATTTATACTGTTTTTGGAGCGCCCAATATTTTATATCAAACTCAGTATGGCGAAACGTGGGTTTATGGAAAAGAATCAAGTTCTTTGTCTTACGCATTTAATTTTAGCAAAGTAACAAATCCATTTAGTGACAACGACTACCAACTAAACAGATCTAGCATGTATAGAGCTAGTTGGAGTGCGGCGGTAGATTTTTGGAGACAAGGGCGTATTTTTAATTCGAACACAGCGAGACAGGAACAACAATATTATGAGCGACAACAATCACCTATTTGGTATTAGACCGGTAATCGAAGCCATTGAATCTGGCAAAGAAATCGATCAACTTTTTATTCAAAAAGGTTTGAGCAGTGATTTATTTAAAGAATTGTGGAAGTTGGTTCGTGAGCGAGGCATTATATACAAGCATGTTCCTTTAGAAAAAATGAACCGCCTTACGCGTAAGGCGCATCAAGGAGTTTTTGCTTTCATATCACCAATTACTTACCATAGTATCGAGAACTTACTCCCTCAGATTTACGAATCGGGTAAAATCCCTTTAATTCTGATTTTGGACCGTGTTACTGATGTAAGAAACTTTGGTGCCATAGCTAGAACAGCAGAATGTGCAGGGGTTGATGCCATTATTGTACCAGAAAAAGGTTCGGCTCAGATGAATGCCGATGCCGTAAAAACCTCAGCAGGTGCTTTACATCGTATTCCTGTTTGTCGCGAACAGTACTTAGATTATGTAATTAAATTCCTTCAAGAAAGTGGCCTCCGCATTGTGGGGTGTACAGAAAAAGGAGATCAATCTATTTTTGAAGTAAACATGGTAGAACCTACTGCAATCATTATGGGTTCTGAAGAAGATGGTATTTCTCCAGCCTTCTTAAAACTAGTTAACGACAAGGCGAAAATTCCAATGGCGGGGGAAATTGGCTCATTAAATGTTTCCGTTTCTGCTGGTTTAATTATTTATGAAGCAGTGAGACAAAGAGGCCTCATTTCTTAAAACAAAATTTAGGTACTTTAGGGCTCCAAATCACAAGCCCTATGAGACTATTATTTTGCAGCCTTGCCATCGTTTTTTCTTTAGCACTTGTAGCACAAGACAATTGCAAAAGTTATAAATCGAGCTGGCCACTACAAAAACAGCAAGTTCCCAATATCAACTTTAATGCGAGAAGCGACACCTTCGATATACAATCGTATGAGGTTACTTTGGACATTACGGATACCCAGAACAAGCAATTGAAAGGGTTTTGTTCTATTAGCCTTGAACCCAAATTAAACAGCAATAACCTTACATTAGACCTGCAAGCATTAGCCGTTGACTCTATTGTTTGGAACGGGCAGCAATTGTCTTACTCGCATACTGCAGCCATTATAAGAATAGATGTAACAGGTCTGTGGACTATTGGCAATCCAGAGAATATTACGGTATATTATGGTGGAACACCCGATGAGGACCCTTCAGGTTTTGGAGGTTTTTATTTTGAAAGTGGGTATGCCTATAATTTAGGTGTAGCCTTCTCAGACAATCCACACAGTTACGGTCGTGTTTGGCATCCATGTTTCGACAACTTTGTCGAAAGAGCCTCTTATACTTTCCATATAAAAACAGCCAACGGATATCTCTCTCATTGTAATGGCGCGCTAACAAACGAAACAAGCTTAGCAGGCGATACTCTGGTTCGTACTTGGGAATTGGAAGAAGAAATTCCAACTTATTTAGCTTCTATTGCCGCATCCAATTATGCCACTGTTCATCAAACCATAAATGGAGAGAATGGCCCAATGCCTGTGGAGTTGGTTGCCAAACCTGCAGACACCACCAAACTGAAAAACTCCTTTGCCAACTTAGAAAAAACCTTTCAAGCTTTTGAAGCTGCTTTTGGAGCATACTCTTGGAACAAGGTAGGCTACAATCTTACAACTGTTGGGGCTATGGAACATCCAACTTCTATTGCTTATCCTATTTCTATCGTAAATGGAAACCTGACCTACGAAAACATTATGGCACACGAATTGGCCCATCATTGGTGGGGAAACTTGGTGACCTGCGAAACTGCTGAGGATATGTGGCTGAATGAAGGCTTTGCTGAGTTTTGTTCTCATCTATTTTTAGAATCCGTTTACGACAAGCAAACCTATTTAGATGCAGTAGAAGCCAACCACTTTGATGTCCTTAAAAATGCACATAAAGAAGAAGGAGCTTACCTTCCAATTAGCGGAATCCCCCATGAAAACACCTATGGAAAACACGTCTATAATAAAGGAGCATCGGTAGTACATACCTTAAGATCTCAAATGGGAGATGCAGCCTTTTTCAGCACCATGAAAGGATTTTTGGAAGCAAACAAATTCCAACATGTGAGTAGTGACGACCTAAGAGTATACATTAATAACAACTCTACATATAACAGCGATGCCTTTTTTAATGGATATGTATTTAGTGGTGGCTTTGCACATTTCAGCATTGATTCGGTAAATATTATTTCTTCTGGCCCTTCTTTTGAGCATCAAGTTTTTGTGCGACAAAAAGGGTCTTATGCGCCTCAACCACATCATGAAACAAAAATTGTTTTGACCTTTTTAAAGCAATCTGGAGAAATTTTCATGGATACTGTAAAAGTGGATAGTTATTCTTGGAACACAAGCATTACCATCCCTTTCGAAGCGGATTGGGTAATCGTGAACAGAAACAATGAAATCTGCCAAGCTGTTTTAGAGAACGAGCATGTAATCAAATCTTTAGGCTCTACTTCTTTTTCTGATGCAGGCATGAGTTTAAATGTTAGCGACATTGGTGGAGATTCCGCTCTGGTAAGAATTGAGCAGCACTTAACATATCCGGATCCAATCAAAAACAATACGAAAGGCTACCGACTTTCTACATCGCGTTATTGGACAGTAGAAGGATTTATAGGTGAAGAATTTGACGCGAGCACCACTGTATTTTATGATAGCCGAGGTGATTTTCCATTGGATGGCGATTTAGCCGCAGTTACTGAGGATAGCATCTTATTGATGTACCGTTATGATGCCCAAGATGATTGGACCGAATACTGGAATTACACTAAAAACGTAATGGGAAGTAGTACCAATGGAATTGGACGAATGAGCATGACTAAGGTGTTGCCTGGACAATATACTTTTGCAAATGGTGTAAGTACTATTGGTATTAATGAAGCGACTGTACAAAGTATCAAGGTATTCCCTAATCCTACAACCAACTTCATACAAATAGAAAATGTTCTACCTCAAACTAACATTCAACTGTATGACATTCAAGGTAAAGAGGTGATCAACAAATTGGCAACCTCCTCCTCTATTAAAATCAACATGCAGCATTTACCGTCAGGTTCCTACATCTTACGGATAGGATCACATCAAGAAAAAATAGAAATCATCCATTAATAAAAAAGCCCAGCGAATGCTGGGCTTTTTTATTAATTTATATTATTCCTTCCAAAGAACCTCCTGCTTCCCCCAAAGCATCAACCCGTTTTTCAATTTCAGGATCTGTGATCAACGGTGGTGAGTGATGCGGTTTTATGCGCGCATCAATCATAAGCGAACCTGTACATCCCCAATGTTTATTTTGAATGGATTCGCCTACTCCATAAATATCGTGTGAAGGGTTACTTCGGGTAAAGGTTACCCATAAAAAGTTATTGGTTGTTTCGGCTACAAAGGCGCTATCATCACATAAAACAATAAGAGGGAATCCTTTTAATAAAGCCTCTTTCTCTTTTAATATTTCACCAAGAGCTGCAATCTCTTTTTGTGCATTTTCTTTCGTGTCAAAAGACTTCAATTGAATGGCCAAAACTCCAGGTTGTACGAAGTGATAAGCGACTACATATTCGGGTAGATTTAGACCCTCAGGCAAACGTGTTCCTAAATCTCTAAGCTTGGCACCAGCAGCTGCAAAAACAACCTTAGACCCGGAGTTTAATCCATCGCCACTATAGTCTAAGGTGTCCATGGTAGTATTGGTATGGAAATGTACATCTCTAGTTAAATCCATACGCTCCAAAATATGACTCAAATAAGAGATCGGCTCATGAATATCAATTTCAGGGAAATCTTCTTTAGCTGCGATGAACAAATATTTCGCCAATGATAATTGTCCAAAACCTAAAATAGCATTCGACAAAGTCAGTATTTCCTGAGGTTTTCTCTCCTTTAAAAATGGCGTATAACGTTCGCTACCCACAGCAAACAGCAAAGGATGTACCCCTGCAGCATCAACGGCATGAACGGCATGTACCCCTGGCAATTCTTGAGGTATTGCTGCCCCCGTTAATTCGTGAATCAAAGCACCAAAACTGGTGTCTTCTTGAGGAGGACGACCGACCACGGTAAAAGGCCAAATGGCATTTTTACGGTGATACACTTTATGTACTTTCATTAAAGGGAAATCGTGCTGCAAACTGTAATATCCCAAATGATCGCCAAAAGGACCTTCTGGTTTATTTTCTTGTGGATATACTTCACCACAAATCACAAAATCAGCATCAGCAGAAAGGGTATAACCCTCTTTTACCATATACCTGAAACGTCTATTTCCTAATGCCCCAGCAAATGTCAATTCGCTTATTCCTTCTGGCAATGGCATTACCGCTGATAGGGTATGCGATGGAGGCCCACCAACAAAAATGCTCACTTTTAAAGGTTTCCCTAAAGCATTGGCTTTCGACTGATGCACTCCGATTCCTCTGTGGATTTGGTAATGCAAGCCAATCTCTTTGTTTGGGATATAATCATTGCCAGAAAGTTGAATGCGATACATTCCCAGATTAGAAGCCATTACTCCTGGTTTATCTGCATCTTCGGTATATACTTGCGGCAAGGTTACAAAAGCTCCTCCATCCATGGGCCAACTGTGTAGTTGCGGCAATTTATCGATGGTAGTTTCTTGATAAGCAACAGGGCCTTTGCTTACCTTTTTCGGAAAAGCTTTGGTTGCAACCATTGCAGTTGAAGCATAGCTCCAAGGCTTTTTTAAAGCCTGCATTGGATTGCCTTTCAATTCAATCATTTGCTGCACTTGCTTAAAGCTATCTCTAAACATAAATTTGCTCCGCTCCAAAGAGCCATACAAATTGGAGGCTGCGCGAAACTCACAACCTTTCAGATTTTCGAACAGCAGAGCGGGGCCATTTGCGGTATAGACACGTCTGTGGATCGCTGCTAATTCTAAATATGGATCAACCTCTTCGGTGATTCTTATTAAATGTCCATGCTTTTCTAAATCGAGTACACATTCTTCGAGACTACTGTACATTCAAGTTTTTTTGTGGCACTCCGTACCTGTCTAACAAATAAAATAATGAGGTAATTGATGCTGCTCCCAATTCCAACTCTCTTTCATCCACCGCTTCAAATACATCGGTATCTGCATGATGGTGTATAAAATAACGCTGTGGGTCAGGATAATAACCAATCAACATGGTTCCTTGTTCTTTCAAGGGACCAATATCTACTCCGCCAAAACCAGCTTCAATCTTCTCTAAAAAGTATGGTTTTAATAAACCCGACCATTGCTTAATGTGCGCTACTTCTTGGGCATTTCCTTGAACACTAAAACCTCTGGGAGCAAAACCTCCCCTATCAGATTCTATAGCAGCAATATGTTTTTCGTTGGATTTTTTGGCGATATCGGCATAAGCGTAAGCACCTTTTGCTCCGTTTTCCTCGTTCATAAACAAAACAGTTCTTAAACTTCTTTTTGGTTTGATGCCCAACTTTTTAAATATGCGTAATACCTCAATAGATTGTACCACTCCTGCTCCATCGTCATGCGCACCTTCGCCTTTGTCCCAAGAATCTAAATGTCCTCCAACAACCATAAATTCATCAGGGAATTCTGTTCCTCTCAATTCTGCAATTACATTGTAAGATTCTACATCAGGTAAAGTTTTACAGCTTAAAATTAAATGAAATTTGGTATCACTATTTTCCTTGATTGCTTTACTTAAAGCTTCTGCTCCATTAGTGCTAATGGCTGCAGCAGGAACTTTTTTCACACCTTCTTGATAAGACATACCTCCTGCATGGGGATAATCGTCTAGACGTAAATTCATGGAACGCACAATAGTAGCAACCGCTCCCATTTTTGCGGCCTCTGCTGCACCAGAACCTCTCTGGTCCACACATCCTCCGTAAGCCTTAAAAGTTTCAATCTGCTTTGCATCCATCGGTCTGTTAAAAAACACAATGTTCCCCTTTACTTTGGAAGGGTCCATTTTTTTGAGTTGCTCAAAATTCTGCACTTCAATAATTCCAGCAGTAATGCCTTCTTTGGTCGTAGCAATAGAACCACCCAATGCGGTTACAGGAACTTCTTGCGTTGCAAAACCACTTTGAAAGTAGGCAAACTCTTTATTTCCTCTCACCCAATGTGGCACCATTACGGCTTGTTTGTATACGGTGTCAAAGCCATATCCTTTCATCAGTTCATAAGTCCAATCCACTGCTTTTTCTGCACCTTCCGAACCACTCAATCTAGATCCGATTTCCTTACACAAAACCTTTAGATTTTCATAAGCCTGGCCTTTAACTAAACTTTCATCATAAATCTTACGAATGATTATTGAATCTTGTACATCATATGATTTTGCTGTTTGCTGATGAAAAGAACTACAAGAAATAATTAGCAAGGAAAAAGCTAATCCTCCAATAATAAAAAGGGTGTTAAACTTCATATTTTATATTTTATCTGATATGTTTTTTGCGCCAAAATATTTGTTTTTTGACAACAATCAAATATCCATAATTAATTAGCAACACAAATCATTTCAAAGGCCTTTTTAGTAGATGAATCTGTTCCTGAAATACGTTCTTTTTCTCTGTTTGGGTTTGATGCTTTTTTCCTGCAATAGAGAACGACTTATTGTTTTTAGCAAGGCCTGTTGATATAACCCGGTAGTCTTTAACAATGGCAACTAATACATCATCCCCAAAAACAATGATAAATTAAATGATATACTAAAGCTACATTACAATGAAGCATGTCTTATTACCAATTTCGAACTAAAAGTGACCAACATTAAAGTAGGTACCGTATATCTAAACACAAACAATCCAACACTCAAATAAAAATGAGAAATTCCCAGTTCGGGGTTTGTTGTGTATGATCTATCTCTGAAATGCAATTACAGTGGTAGGACTATTAATATAGATTGTTCGATCACTGTTTACGACCAACGCACCTATGTTTACAATCCAATAGAGTTAAAATGCTGTTCGAATTGTGCCTTCCCAGATATGTTTACTGATGGTGTGGCAGAACCAAATCAAAATACGCAAGAAAGCCCTTACTGCGATTAATAAATATCCGTATAACTGGCCTATTTTTTCCAATGGATTTTACGCTACTTTTGCCAAATGCAAAAAGACGTCCAAATTAGCCTTACTCCAGACCGTGCCTTCGATAGAAAAGCACAGATAAATGCAATTGCCCGAAAGCTTGAAATACAATCGGATGAAATCTCTGGCATTAAACTAGTAAGAAGGTCTATTGACGCAAGGAAGAAGCGCGTTGTGTATGAAATGAAATTTGAAGTTTACGTTGGCGAAGAGGTTCCCGAAGATGTTATTGCAATGCCTAAGTACCCTAAAGTGGATAAAGCCGCAGAAGTAATTATTGTAGGAGGAGGGCCAGCAGGAATTTTTGCAGCCTTGCGTTTGATTGAGTTGGGTATTAAGCCAATTGTTTTGGAACGTGGGCAAGATGTACGAAATAGAAGACGCGATTTAAAGGCCATTAACCAAGATCATGTGGTCAACCCAGAATCAAACTATTGTTTTGGCGAAGGTGGAGCAGGAACTTATTCTGATGGTAAATTGTATACGCGCTCTACAAAGAGAGGTGATGTAAGAAAAGTACTAGAATCTATGGTTGCTCATGGTGCATCAGAAAATATTCTTATTGATGCACATCCTCATATCGGAACCAATAAACTGCCACAATTGGTTACCTCATTAAACGAATCTATCCTTAATGCTGGTGGCGAAATACATTTCAACACTAAGGTTACCGACTTTATTCTTGAAGGAAGCAAAATGACGGGTGTTGTTACTGCTTCTGGCGACAAAATCACAGGTAAAGGAGTCATTTTAGCAACGGGCCATTCGGCAAGAGACATCTACGAATTGCTACATGAAAAAGGAATCTTGATTGAAGCAAAACCTTTTGCAATGGGGGTTCGAATAGAGCATCCACAACCTATAATTGATTCTATACAATACCATTGCACCGAAAGAGGCGACTTTTTACCTGCTGCTTCTTACTCGGTAGTAAATAATGTAAACGGCCGTGGAGTTTATTCCTTTTGTATGTGCCCCGGTGGTTTCATCGTTCCTTCGGCAACGGCCCCTGGCGAAGTAGTGGTAAACGGAATGTCTCCTTCTAAAAGAGATTCTGTTTTCGCGAACTCTGGAATGGTGGTAGCAATTGAAGTTGAAGACATGCAAGAGTATGCATCACATGGCCCTTTGGCAGGATTGCGATACCAGCAAGCTGTAGAAAAAGCAGCATGGAAAGCTGGCGGAGAAACACAAGCTGCCCCGGCTCAAAGAATGGTCGATTTTTTCAATAGAAAATCTTCCGGAATGCTGAATGAAACAAGCTACCAACCAGGATTAACATCTGCTCCATTGCACGAAATTCTTCCAAAGCAAATCAGCGGAAGACTACAAAAAAGCTTCCAATCCTTTGGAAAGAAAATGCATGGCTATTTTACCAATCAAGCACAAATTTTAGGCGTTGAATCACGTACCTCATCACCGGTAAGAATTCCAAGAGATAAAGAGACATTAGTACACCCTCAAATAGAAGGATTGTACCCCTGTGCCGAAGGCGCTGGATATGCCGGAGGAATTGTTTCTGCTGCTATAGATGGTGAAAGATGTGCTGAAGCGATTGCTAAGACAGTGTAACTATTTAGTTATTGGGGTTTTTGGTTATTGAGCTAATGAGACATTTAGATAATTAGTTATTGAACTAGTGGTTTAGTGGAAAATTGGGTTTCCAAACTCTAATCTCAAACTTTTAAACATCCGTAATACAAAGTACGGAGGGAGTAACTCAAGACTCATGTCTCAAACCGCAAACTCGCTTCTCAAACTCTCTTCTCGTTCCTCCAACTATTAATAATTAATAATTCACAATTAATAATTATCCTCCTTACCTTTGCACCTTTAATTTTGGACTATGGGATTTGTAGAGGAAATCAAACGCAGACGTACTTTTGGAATTGTATCGCACCCCGATGCAGGTAAGACAACCTTAACCGAAAAGCTATTGCTTTTTGGAGGGGCTATTCAAGAAGCTGGTGCGGTAAAATCGAACAAAATTAAAAAGGCTGCAACTTCCGACTTTATGGAAATTGAAAAGCAGCGTGGTATTTCTGTTGCTACCTCTGTAATGGCCTTCGAATACAAAGGCAAAAAAATAAACATTCTTGACACTCCTGGTCACAAAGATTTTGCTGAAGACACCTATAGAACACTTACTGCTGTAGATTCTGTAATTGTGGTTATTGATGTAGCAAAAGGGGTTGAGCCGCAAACCGAAAAACTGGTAGAAGTGTGTCGCATGCGCGATACGCCTATCATGATTTTCATCAACAAATTAGACCGTGTAGGAAAAGATGCGTTTGATTTGTTAGACGAGGTAGAACAAAAACTAGGTATTAGGGTGCGCCCGCTTTCTTGGCCATTAGGAATGGGACAAGATTTTAAAGGTGTTTACAACATCTACGAACGCAAACTAAACCTTTTTAGAGCCAACACCAAAGACACTGAAAATTTCATCGAATTCGATGACATCAAAAATCCAGAACTAGACAAGATTGTTGGAACAGACTACGCTTCCACTTTGCGCGAAGAGATGGAATTGATTGATGGAGTATATTCCGAATTTGATGTTCAAGAGTACTTGGACGGAAAAATATCTCCTGTTTTCTTTGGTTCTGCCATTAACAATTTCGGGGTAAACGAATTGTTGAATTGCTTTATCGATATCGCGCCACAACCGTTGGCAAAAGAATCGGATACACGTTTGGTAGAGCCAGACGAAGATAAATTTTCTGGCTTTGTATTTAAGATTCATGCCAATATGGACCCGAACCACCGCTCTAGAATTGCCTTTGTAAAGGTGGTTTCTGGTAAGTTCGAACGTAACACCAATTACCTACACGTTAGACAAGGCAAGCAGTTGAAGTTTTCTTCTACTACCATGTTTATGGCCGATAAAAAAGAAATTGTTGACGAAGCATTTCCCGGTGATATTATTGGCATACCTGACAACAGAAACTTTAAGATTGGTGATACGCTTACCGGTGGTGAACTGATGAATTATATCGGTATTCCTAGTTTCTCGCCAGAGCTCTTTAAATACATCGAAAATGACGACCCTATGAAGTCTAAGCAATTGGCCAAGGGTATTGAGCAATTGATGGATGAAGGAGTTGCACAGCTCTTTACAATGGAAACCAATGGCCGTAAGGTGGTAGGTACTGTTGGATCTTTACAGTTCGAAGTAATACAACACCGTTTGTTACACGAATACAATGCTTCTTGTAGGTACGAACCTGTTTCTGTTTACAAGGCCTGTTGGGTTGCTGGTGCAGATAAAGACATCAAAGACTTTAGAAAAAAGAAAGCACGTTCTATGGCAACCGACAAAGAAGGCCGACCTGTTTTCTTGGCCGATAGCCAATTTGCTTTACAGCTGGCACAAGGTGATTTCCCGCAATTGCAATTCCACTTTAAATCCGAATTTTAATGCTGCGCAAAATCCTTATGTGGATTTTTGTATTGCCAGTTAAATTATACCAATGGCTTATTTCCCCTATGCTGGGGAACAATTGCCGCCATATTCCTACCTGCTCCGAATATACCATAGAGGCCATGCACGAATGGGGAATTCTAAAAGGAATTTTGATGGGTATGCGTAGAATTTCTAAATGCCACCCCTGGGGAACCCATGGTTTGGATCCTGTTCCGAAAAAACCAAAAACTAAGAAGTAAGCATTCGGTTTCCGAACTTCTAAATTCTTAAATCGTTTAATCTGAATTCTTAATTTTTTTTGGTTTAGAGTTGAGAAGGAAATGAGTTGAGGGGTTTAGAAGTATTACCCTGCTCGTTTGGTTTGTAATTTCAATAGACACCTGCGTGTGTCATGCTGAATTTAGTTCAGCATCTGTACCTTTTGGATATTCTAAATACACCCTATAGAATTTCTTCCCTGTTTCTTCGTCTATCCCTCGCTAACTCAGATTTTCAATCTGTGCTAAACTCCTAACCAGATCCCAAAACATTTCGGGATGACAGGCGGCTTTGCATTTACGATAGCAAATAAAGAGATTGCTTCTGCTGATCAATTATCCCAAAGACGCATACTTCAAACTAAGCACCCAAACTCAAATCTACTAAGCCTATCATACGGTTGTATTAGAGAGAAATACAGCTTACTTCTTATTATCAATTTTTTCTTGAAGCACCCCATTCAACTGTTTCAAGAGGGCATTGTTTTCTTTCAATTGTTCCAATTGAATTTGGATATTTTCAATATGATACACTTCTTCTATATCTCGACTAATATCATTTTTTTCTGATTTGGTTGTATTCAAGTCAGCCAGCATTTCTCTGTAGTATACAAAGAAGTCAAAGTTCAAGATCTTAGAAACAAGTACCAATTGATTGGTGTCTATACTTTGTCTTTTAAAAATATCATAAACTACGTTTCTCGTTTTATTGATTCGTTTGGCGAACACTGTTCGTGACATACCAACTTCATCAACACGCTCTTTAATTTTTTCGCCTATGTGTATCATCTAACAAATATCTAATACAGTTAAATGGTAACAGACACACAAGCGTACTCTATACGCATTCTTTTTGCACTTAATTATTGTGCTTATTTCAATTATTTTCAATACATTGTTGTCTTAAACTGATAAAAATCGATAAATAACATTAACACTAGATTTTTAACGCACTGAAAAACAGTACGCGCATAACGTAAACTTCACCATCATGACTACCAGAACTTACCCGCAAGAACCTAATCCGTATCTAAAACCACTAAAAAGCTTAAAGACTGGACTTATCCTATGTTTGCTTTTTGGTCCCTTTGGATTATTATACGCGAGCATAAAAGGGGCACTTATTATGATTTTAACCGCTATTCTATTGGGGTTCTTCAACTTAGGAATAGGCTTAATAATTACTTGGATTGTCTGCATTATTTGGGCTAGAATTGCAATTAATGATGCAAACGAACCAAAACCATTTATTACATGGCGATTACACAAATGATAAATTAATGAAGTCTGCTAATTTATGATTTATCTACCTGCATTTACTGGCTTAGAACAGTATTTATCGGTAAATTTAAATGCAAAAAAAAGACTTTTTTTTTGATTCTGCAGCTGTAAAGTGTATTCCCGAAACAAGGAAAGCACACTTACATATTCTTAAACAAAAAGATTGCTTCTTCTCCCTCCGCAAACAAATCCTTTAGCCGCTAACGGTTTGCTATGTCAGAATTCTAAAAAACGCATCCCCTTTTAAACTTCTAAACCTGCTCCAAAAGAGCTAAAGTTCTTCCTCGAAATACACTTTATAAAACTTCTTACCAGTTTCTTCATCAATACCGTACTCTATAAGGTCCCGGTTACCATGTATGTAGATATGGAAATTGGTGTCTAGTTTTAAAACAGATTTGAATTTACGTTTTTGCTTTTTCACCGCATTGGGCGCTATTTCAAATTCGTTTTGTTCTATTTTATTGTCAGAAATATAGCGGTCGAAACTTTCTATGGTTTCATCTTCTACCAACACTTTTTCTTTAAAATCTTCCATTCTAAAAGTATCGTTCAGCTGGAAATATTCTACGGTGTCTTTTACCAAATTTATCTGCGTAGCTCTATCTACCTCAACATCGGCTTTAATGTCTGTGGTAAGAAAAGTCTTACACTTGCTCATAAACTCATAGGTATTGGCATAGCTATCTTCTATGGGCGAAAGGCTTAGAAAATCATTGCGCCAATATTCTGTTTCAACTCCACCTGCTTCGTACAAGAAACATTTGTATCCTTCTTCCTCTTCGGTATCAATAATCAAACAGCCTTTGTCTTGCTTGTTCAAGCCTATACCCTCGTACACGCCAATATCCCAACCATCTACTCCTAAGAATAAATTTTTAGATTCTGATTTGAATATGCCAATCCCGTGATATACCTCATCGTCCAATTCTATGCCTTCGAAATATGCAACAAACAGATCTCCTGCTTTTATGGCTGCATTGCGCGTTTGCTTAAACAAATGCTGTGCTATTTGCTGTGAGTTTTTCACGAAATCCTGTTCATCGAAAAGATTCTGAGCACAACGGTACACCTCGTTCATATCCAATCCCATTTCATGAAAAAAGCGATGCCCTTGCTGCTCTTCTCTAAACGAGTTTAAGAAAAAACGTTTCATGGCTTTGTCCAAATTTTCGTCCTGCTCAACTGTCCTATCCGACACGCGCACATCTTCTCCTTTGGCTTTGTTTCCAATTCTATGGACAATGGTATTGGTAATGGATACATCGGAGAAATTCATGTGCTTGCTTTAAAAAATGAGGGACAAAGGTGGCATAAATAGTTATATGTGAGAAAAAAATAAGTTGAGAAGTTTAGCGCTTCGCTGTTTAGGAAGTAACTATTCCAAGTACACTCTAAACTATTAAACTCCTCAACTTCCAAACTATCCTTTACAAGCATCTCTTTTCTTACATTTGCCGGATTCGCTAATTTTTAAGAAAAACAGCTATCCATGTTAAAAATAGACATGCACACCCATATTATGCCCAAAGAGCTTCCGCGCTGGGCAGAGAAGTTTGGCTATAGTGGATTTATTCATTTAGAACACCACAGACCTGGTTTTGCTAAAATGATGCAGGATAGCACGTTTTTTAGAGAAGTAAACGAAAACTGTTGGAACCCAGAATTGCGTATCAAAGAATACGAGAAGTTCGACACTCAGGTACAGGTGGTATGTACCATTCCTGTGTTGTTTTCCTATTGGGCAAAACCAAAAGACTGCTTAGAAGTTTCTCGTTTTTTAAACGATGATATTGCAGATCTAGTAGCAAAATACCCAAAAAATTACATTGGATTGGGAACTGTTCCTATGCAAGACCCAGAATTGGCCGTTCAAGAATTAGAGCGTATCAAGGAGATTGGTTTGGTGGGGATTCAGATTGGATCTAACATCAACGAAAAAAACCTGAACGAACCAGAATTCGATGTAATCTGGGAAGCTTGCGAACGTTTGGGCTTGGCTGTATTGGTTCACCCATGGAATATGATGGGAAAAAAACACATGGAAAAATACTGGCTTCCCTGGCTGGTTGGTATGCCAGCAGAAACTTCCAGGGCTATTACTTCTATGATTTTTGGAGGCATTTTCGATCGATTCCCAAAAATGCGTGTCAACTTTGCGCATGCTGGAGGGTCTTTCTTACCAACCATCGGCCGTGTAGAACATGGTTTTAATTGCCGACCAGACCTTGTAGCTGTAGACAATCCTACAAATCCCAGAGATTACATTGGCAAGTTTTGGGTAGACTGCATCACCCACGACCCTATGCTTTTAGAATACATATTAAAATTACAAGGCTCTAAAAAAGTCAGCCTAGGATCCGATTATCCTTTCCCTTTAGGTGATTTGGAAATTGGTAAGTTCATTACAGAAATGGATTTATCACCAGAGGTTGTGGATGATATATTTTGTAATTCGACTTTGGAATGGCTTGATCTCGACAAGAAGGACTTCTTGTCGTAATTATTAATTGTTAATGCTTAATTATTAATGGGGACTTTCATAAATTTAGGTAACCAAAACCTAACCTTATGAATAATCCCATTAAAGACAAGAGCTTTGAGTTTGCAATTACAATTGTTGAAACTTATAAATTCTTAGTTCAGGAAAAAAAAGAATACATCCTGTCAAAACAAGTTTTACGATCTGGAACATCAATTGGAGCACAAGTTTCGGAAGCAACATACGCTCAAAGCAAAAAAGATTTTATCCATAAAATGAGTATCGCACAAAAAGAGGCGAGTGAAACTGTCTATTGGATTAAACTTCTATTCCAAACTGATTACTTCGATGCCAAGCAATATGATTTGCTCCTTTATAAATCGGAAGAATTGTTGAAAATACTTACTTCTATTCTGAAGTCTAGCAAAAATAATCCGAACACCTCCCCCATTAATAACTAATAATTAAACATTAATAATTAATTTTGCGTCCACTTTAGCACGAAGCTAAAGATTGACGCAAAATTGTATAGCATGCAACTGTATAATCAGGTCGACCGCGAGATCTTGAGGCAACAAATGGCAGAAAACACGGATCCTCGTGTTACCTTGTCGTTTTACCAATATGCCAACATAGAAGACCCTAAACTTTTTCGCGATGAATTGTTTATAGCCTGGGATAAACTAGGAGTACTTGGAAGAACCTACGTAGCTTACGAAGGTATCAATGCTCAAATCTCTGTTCCCAAAGAAAATTTCGAAACACTACAAGCACATATCTATTCTTACGATTTTATGAACGGCATTCGCTTGAATGTTGCTTTTGAGGATGATGGAAAATCTTTCATCAAATTGAAGATTAAGGTACGCCCAAAAATAGTTGCTGACGGTTTAGACGACAGCACATTTGATGCTTCGGATTGTGGCAAACATTTATCTGCGTCTGAGTTCAATGCATTGACCGATAAAGAAGACACCATATTGGTGGATATGCGCAACCATTACGAAACCGAGGTGGGTAGATTCGAAGGTGCTATTTGCCCCGATGTAGATACGTTTAGAGACGAATTGCCTGTTGTAGAAGAAATGCTACAAGGCAATGAGGACAAAAATATTGTAATGTACTGCACCGGAGGTATCCGATGCGAAAAGGCCTCTGCATATTTCAAGCACAAAGGCTTTAAGAACGTACATCAATTAGAAGGTGGTATTATTAAATATGCACATACGGTAGAAGCACAAGGTCTTAACAACAAATTTAAAGGCGTAAATTTTGTCTTTGACGATAGAATGTCGGAGCGTGTAGGACATGATATTATTAGCGAATGTCATTCTTGTGGTAAGCCCTATGACATCCATGTCAACTGCATCAACGATGCTTGTCATTTATTGTTCTTACAATGTGAAGACTGCCAAGAAAAACACAATACTTGCTGTTCTGCCGAATGCGAAGAGTTCGTTGAGTTACCCAAAGAAGAACAGATTGCTTTTAGAAAAGGAAAAGATTTTGGAGCTCAAGTTTTCAAAAAAGGAAGGGAATCTGCTTTTGCACAAGCCTATGGAGACTTCAAAGTAAAATCGTAATTCGCTGTTTTCATTCTAATTTAAATCCTTTTCTAGCAATGGCCAGAAAAGGATTTTTTTTTAGTGTTTATGAAACATGAAGCTTTGGTGTTCCCGAGAAATCGGGACAGGCTACTAACGGCATGACTATTACATCACATTTCATCCTCTTTAAAAGACTAAAAAACACCCCCAACATTTCTACAAAATCAACACAAAAAATGTTTGTATAACGATTTGCTTGTATTACTTTTGCACCGGGCAAGTCTCACACGACCAGCTCCTGCTGAACTCCCCCAGGATTGGAAGATAGCAAGGGTAAGTAGTTGAGCGGTGCGATGTGAGTAGCTTGCCCATTTTTTTCTTTCTCCCCCAACACTTTCCAATTATTCGCTGTTTATCCCTACTTTTGCGGCAGCAAAAAAGCGATTCATTTTTAAGTATATTCTATGAAATTTTTCATTGACACAGCAAACCTTGAGCAAATCAAAGAAGCTCAAGAATTAGGTATTTTAGATGGTGTTACCACCAATCCTTCTTTGATGGCTAAAGAAGGCATCAAAGGCGAAGCAGCAGTAATGCAGCACTACATAGACATTTGTAACATTGTTGACGGTGATGTAAGTGCAGAAGTGATTGCAACAGACTTTGAAGGTATGAAAGCCGAAGGCGATAAATTGGCGGCATTGCACGCACAAATCGTTGTTAAAATCCCAATGATCAAAGAGGGTATCAAGGCATTGAAATATTTCTCTGACAAAGGTATCCGTACCAACTGTACATTGATCTTCTCTGCTGGTCAAGCTTTATTGGCTGCAAAAGCTGGAGCAACTTATGTTTCTCCTTTTATTGGAAGATTAGACGACATCTCTACTGATGGTTTGACTTTGATTGACGATATTAGATTGATCTTTGACAACTACGCATTTCCAACACAAATTTTAGCGGCATCTATAAGACATACAATGCATATTATCGATTGTGCTAAATTAGGTGCAGATGTTATGACAGGTCCTTTAAGTGCTATTACGGGTTTATTGAAACACCCTTTAACAGACAGCGGATTGGCTCAGTTTTTAGCTGACCACGCAAAAAACAACGCATAACAATGTTAGTTAAGCTGTATCCAGAAAATCCAAACGAAAAGACCGTCCAACAAGTTGTGGATTGCCTTAAGAATGGTGGTGTAATTATTTACCCTACAGATACAGTTTATGGTTTAGGTTGCGATATCACCAATAAAAAGGCTTTAGAAAAAGTAGCGAAAATTAAAGGCGTAAAATTAGAGAAAGCTAATTTCTCTTTCATTTGTCACGATTTAAGCCATCTTTCTGAATATGTTAAAGCTATAGACACACCAACTTACAAGTTGTTAAGAAGAACTTTACCGGGCCCTTACACCTTCATTTTAGAAGCGACTAATGTCATTGCTAAAATGTTTAAGAACAATAAGAAGACCGTAGGTATTCGTATACCAGACAACACCATTCCTAGAGCTATTGTCGAAGCTTTAGGAAACCCTTTGGTATCGACTTCTATACATGACGATGATGAAGTTTTGGAATACAGTACGGATCCAGAATTGATTCACGAAAAATATGAAGGACTGGTAGATATGGTTATTGATGGTGGATATGGCGACAATGTTGCCTCTACTGTTATAGACTGTACATTGGATGAGTTTGTAATACTAAGAGAAGGAAAAGGAGCTTTAGATGTTTTATAAAAAAAGAGGCCGTTAAAAACGGCCTCTTTTTTTTATAACTCATCGTTTTTAATCATTCTATAGATCGTTGATTTTCCAATATCCAACTTCTTAGCTACTAGCAGGACATCCTCATTATATCTATCTAAGTAGCTTCTTATGATTTTTCGGTTGTATTCTTTTAAAGACATTTCCTTGCTTAGAATAGCCGAAGCATTTGAAATGGGTTTTAATTGCAAATCTGCACTACCAATTATTGGCCCTTCCGACATTACAACAGACAGCTCTATAACCGCCTTCAATTCTCTTACATTACCAGGAAAAGGGTGCTCTAATAGCTTATCCTTTACTGCAGCATCCAAAGTTTTCTTTTTTATTTTATTCTCCTTCGCAAAGCTATCTACAAAGAATTGCGCCAAATGGATAACATCCTGATCTCTTTCTCTTAAAGGTGGAAGTTCAATTGGAATACCCAACAAACGGTAATACAAATCTTCTCTAAAACGCTCGTTACGCACTTCTTCGGATAAGTTTCTATGGGTAGCAACTACAACTCTAACATCCACCTTAACCGTATCGTTACCCCCAACTCTTTTAAACTCTCTTTCTTGTAATACGCGTAGCAATTTGGCTTGAATAGAAATATCCATCTCGCCAATTTCATCCAAAAACAAAGTCCCTTTGTGTGCTTGTTCGAACACACCTATTCTTCTTCCTTGTGCTCCTGTAAAAGATCCTTTTTCGTGACCAAACAATTCGCTTTCCAAAAGTTCTTTAGGTATTGCCGAAATATTAATTACCACAAATGGCTTGTTTTTTCTTTGAGAATTATAATGAATAGATTTCGCTACCATTTCTTTTCCTGTCCCAGTTTCTCCTGTTATAGATACTGTAATATCATTGTTCAATGCTTTTTCCATCAAATGGAAAACCTTTTTCAAAGCATTAGAACTACCTTTTATACCATTACTGAAATCATACTTCTCAGAAACTTCTTTACGTAGCTGAACAACTTCGTCCTTAAGGTCTTGATGTTCTTTGATACGGTTAATTAAATGCCAAACACGATCTTTAGCTTCATCGTTTTTTACCACATAATCATACGCGCCATTTTTCAAAAGCTCTACTGCTGTTTGCACATCTTCTTGTCCTGAAACCACCAAAACAGGAACATCAGGATTAATTCTCTTAATTCTTTTCAAGACTTCCAATCCAGCTATATCTGGCAAACTATAATCCAAACAGATGGCATTTGGATTTAAATGAAGGTTCTCCAAACAATCGGTTCCATTCTCATACAAGAACACCTCATTATCTGGATTCAAGGAAAGGTGATATTTTAACAAATTCCCATAAAACCTATCGTCTTCAACTACAAAAATTCGAAAGTTCTCTACCATAACTTAGTGGGAATTTTTCCCATTTACTATTAATTTTTCCAATATATGGAAAAATTCAACACCAAAAAACAGGTATTCACTGGGGTTTAGCTCTTTTGGCACAAGTTTGGCCTTAAAATAAACGAGAATATTAGTGAAGCAATCATAGATAACTTTGGTTTAAGTTAGTTTTCAAGCGGTTACATCATCGGAAAGACATTATACTTCACTATTTCATAGCTTTTTGGTTAGTATTCTCATACTTCATCCCGTCTTTTCGGTGGAAATTAAAGCAGCTTTCGAGCTGCTTTATTTTGTTTTAAGCATTTTTTTAAAGGCTTTCCCCAGATGTCCTATGATGTCTGTAGCAATTAAAGATCCTTCCGACTGTTGTTCCAATGCAATATCACCCGCCAAACCATGCACATAAACTCCAATTAAAGCAGATTCTATTGCCGAATAACCCTGACATCTTAAACTCGTAATTATTCCTGTCAACACATCTCCGCTTCCTGCTGTTGCCATTCCAACATTACCGGTACTGTTAAAATAGTGCTCAACCCCATCGGTAATAAAGGTGTGTGCTCCTTTTAGCACCAATACAATCTTGTGTTTCAAAGCAAATTCTTTTGCTTTCTTCAGTCTATCGTAATCATCGCTGGCTTTGCCAACCAATCTCTCAAACTCCTTAAGGTGAGGAGTCAACACACTATCTTCTGGCAACAAATCTAACAGATGGAGATGAGCAGCTAAAATATTGATTGCATCAGCATCTAAAACTATGTTGCTAGGATTTTGCTTTAGAAAATACCTTAAAAAATGAATGGTTGCAAGTTCATGCCCAATCCCAGGCCCAATCCCTATAGCATTATGGCGCTCTTTTTCTATCCGACCGCTTAAATGACTGCTCCCATAACCAATAAACATGACCTCTGGACAAGATGTATGATAAATGGCCAATGCGTCTTTTGGCACTACTGCAGTTAGCTTACCACCTCCAGAGCGCATAAAAGCTTTGCAAGACAATATCCCTGCACCATAAGTCCCTTTTCCTCCAACCATTAGCAAACCGTGACCAAAATCGCCCTTGTGTCCAAAATTAGATTTTGGCCTGTACAGACTTTGGATTATTTCACTCCTTAAATAGGTGTATTCAGAGCTTATAGAATCCAAATATTTTGGATGTAAACCGATATCCACCAAATGTAAATGACCTATATACTTGCCAGAATATGGCAGCAAAATATTGAGTTTTGGCACCTGAAAAGTAAAGGTGTGTTGGGCCTGAAATACGGTGCTATTCGAAAGCAATGGTAGATCGGCAAAAAGTCCAGTTGGTATATCTATTGATATTTTTAAAGCTCTCGTTTTATTTAAAAAAGATACGAGTTCAAACACAAGCCCTTCTATGGGTTTATTCAAACCCAAGCCCAGTATAGCATCCACAATAATAGGCACATTAGGAAGACCTTCTAAATCGGCAGATGTGTTGAGGTATTTTAAGGGGATTTTGAGATTTGATAATCGAAGAATATTGGCCTCAAAATCGGGACTCCCATTTGGAGAGTGCGCTACAATATAGACCAGAACAGGAACCTTTCTAAAATGTAATAAACGCGCCAAAACCAAACCATCGCCTCCATTGTTCCCCTTTCCACAAAAAATACAAATAGTATTATTGCCTTCTAATAAGGGCATTATTTCAGCCAACAATCTTTCGCCTGCACGCTCCATTAAGCTGTACGAAGAGATAGGTTCGTTTGCTATGGTAAAAGTATCCCAATCACGAATTTGTTGTCCCGATAATATTTTCATGAATCTTTAGAATTTGCTGCAAAAGCATTGTTTTGCCATCATTCAAGATACAAAAATCAGCAAGCTTTTCTTTCGATTCGTTGGTCCATTGTTTGGACATTCTGTCTATAATTTCAGATTCAGCCCAGCCATTTCTTGCGCTTACCCGTTCTATCTGAATCTCGGGCGGAGCAGTTACTAGAACCGAAAAATCCATACTCTTTTCTCCACCTGTCTCAAATAAAATAGCAAGCTCATTAATTACATAAGGTGAAGTCTGTAATTTCAGCCAAAAATCAAAATCTTGAGCCACAACAGGGTGTACCAGATTATTAACAAAGTCTAAATTGGCTTGATTTGTAAAAATTTTATCAGCTAAAAAAGGCCTATTCAATTCGTGACCTTGATACACCTCATCGCCAAACTTTAAGGTTAATGATTTACGAATGACCGATGATTCTATCATTAAGGCCTTTGCTCTTTCATCCGAATTGTAAACAGCAACCCCTAGTTCTTGAAAAATTTTGGCAACATACGATTTGCCACTTCCTATTCCTCCTGTAAGACCTACCTTTTTCATCCTATTTTTTTCGAATGATATATTCGACTTTCTCTGGCTTAGTTTGTAACAAGTCCACCAATTTACTTGTAGATATTGCCTTTACACTTAACAAAGAATTTTGTTGCTGAAATGCATCAGGGAATTCAACCTCTGCTCGAAACATTTCTGGACTAATCTTTTTAAAATCTCTAAGGGCAACCAAAAACGTCAGTCTTACTTTTCTTGGAAAAACCTTCAAATCAAACCCTTCAGGACTATTTTTAACTTGAATTAATACCTCCACTTCAGATTCTGTTATCTGATCTACCTCCACAGAAACATCAACTTTCTTATTTGAGTATCGGATATTATTATCTCTCAAAGAGTTTCTTAATTCCAACGAAGTGTTTAATGCACCGTCTACCATACTAGCATTCCATTGCTCTGTAAACACATAAGAAATGGTATCTACTATTGATTTAGGCCCCGAAACAATAATACTGTCTGGCGCAACTTTAATGGCTCCTCTTTTTCTATACTGGCTTTTGTACTGTAGGGCATCGGAAACCAACACGGGAACCTTTCTTTCTACCAAATCGCTTAACATATAAAAAACGGTATCAGGGTAAACTTGTACCACCTTAATACCATTAGACAATTGCTGACTAATGACTTGTTTCTGATTGTTTGTTACCCAATATGCCTTTTCAATCCCATTACTTTTTCGCGTATTTAACACTGAAATGTCAATATCAATCCTACCAAAAGAATTTACCCAGTTTTTCAACAAAGAAAAACCCGGAGCATCAATATCGGCTTCAATAAACTGAATAGGATCTTGCGCCAGCAGTTTCCCTTTAGGGATATTCTCGTAACCTAAATTCAGCTGAACCCTCGCATTATAATCATGAGATAATTTAATCAACAACCAAAAAGAAAAGGAAAGCATAAAGCAAATTCCAAATACCGTTGTACGTTGGTTTTTTTGAACCCAATTTTTGATTTTTTGTTTCCTGCTTTCCAAGTATTTTAATTTGAGTTAGTAAAGAAACGAAAACAGATCTTAGAAATAAATAATTCGTTCATTCTTATAATTACAATTTATTAAACAAGCAGTTAATTTAGACTAAAATAAAAAATTTATATTAGTTACCTAAATAGATGAGAAACAATGAAAGGAAGATTTGCTTGGTGGCCTAATTGGGTCGAAAAGAAAAACAAATACGGTAAAACCTGCGAACCGTTTATGGATGAAGATCAGTTTAATGCGGTTGCTGTTGGCACAGGGCTTCCTGATATCTCGCAACGATCTACCTTCAATTTCAAAAACGTACAAGACGGAGCTGATAGATTTCTTGGCATTTCATCTTCTGGCGAGAAACCTTTTGCAAGAGTTTATACGCGCTTGGGCAACCCCAGCACCGAGTATCTAGAAAAAATCATGTTCAAACTAGAATGTGGTCATTATATAGAAAATGCGCTAGAGGCAGATGAAACTGAACCAATTATAGGCACCTTAGTATTTGCCTCT
>JBLHRE010000002.1:0-39841 GCA_047625765.1 Flavobacteriales bacterium | reverse complement strand
AGGAGGCCTTGTACCTGTCTTTTTGGAATTGAGCAATTATCGAAACAAACATAACCCAAAGTTATTTCAGAGTTTGAGAGTTGGAATTATTACACCTGGTGCTGGAATAAGTCCCTATTTAGGATTTCGAACGGGAAGGAGGAAGCAGATGGATGAATATTTAAGCGGTGCTTTTTTTATGGGCATGGACATCACCAAAATGAGAGTCATCATTTCTGACCCCTATATCAACAATGGACGTTCGAGAGCTGCAAATAAATTCTTACCAAGCGTTTTGGCTGGGCTTAATCTTTCCTTTTAAGAATAACATCAAAGCGGTAATGGCTGTAAGGCAGCTTTGCGTCTTGTTCCAGAATTTCTGCTGCAAAACCATTTTCTACAGCAATTTTCTGAAGGGTTTTTGGATGCCAAAACCTACCCATTTCACTGGTTTTGGTTGTTTTTTGTTTAATTCTTCTTAACCTGCCCAAAAGACCAGGATAAAACACTTGCAATTTTCGAGCATCAGGAATGTCTGTAATTACAACCTTACCATCCCCATTTAACGCTTTTTTTATCTCTGCTAAAACAGAAGAGGCTATGGCATTGGTTTCGAAGTATTGGAAAGAAAAATGCAATAAAACCACATCAAATTGCTGGTTTAGTTTTTCACTAAACGCACATGCATCGGCACAAATAAAAGAACTGTTGCTAAAGTTTAGATTAAGTTCTTTGGCTTCTGATAATAATACAGGAGAAAGGTCTACCCCAACTAAGCGATTTACTTTAGGTCCAAAAAACTGACTGACTAGACCGTTGCCACAACACAAATCTAAGAGAATCATTTGCTTAGTAGGACGAACCAATGCATCTAAATGCTTTAAAGTGAGTTCAAAAAGTGCTGCATTATCTTCTCGGCCAACCCTTGCCAAGCTAGATTTTGCACTTGCTTTATTGTTCCAGTATTCCTTCCAGTTCATAAGTAATAGATTGTCGGCAATTTCGTTAATTTCGGCATAGGAAAGCAAACATGAAATACCAACCCTCTCTTAGAAAACGAATTTACATTGCCATTGGCGCAGTGGTAGTGCTTTCCTTTATTGCTATTGGAACGGTTACTTTAATTTTCTTTAAAAATCAGAACGAGCAATATCACCTAGATCGACTAGAAAGAAAACAAGCAGCCGTAGTATTGGCTATAGACTATTTTCTTTCCTCGGTAAACCACCAAAATAAACCAGACTCTCTGGTTAAGGTGTTTGACAATAAAATATGCGAACTGGCTGACATCAACAATCTAGACATTAACATTTACAGCCTCCTAGGTGATATTCTTATCAATTCGAATCCCGATTTGTTTGAAACTGACTTTGTAAACGAACAATTAGACTCGAACATACTTGCACAACTTTTAGCCAAAGGAGCCGTAACTACTGATATTGTAAAGGAAGGTGTTGATTTCTTAAATACCTTTGAGTTTATCAGAAACGAAAAGGGGGAATCCATTGCCATATTGAACCTCCCTTATTTTGCAACCCGAGACAAGCAACGTATTGAAGTCTTCGATTTTCTGGAAGCCTTAGCGGAGATATATCTTATCCTTTTTGTTCTTGCCATTGGAGTAGGCTGGTTGCTTTCGCGTTACATTACCAAATCTCTTAAAGAAATTGGATCAAAGATTAGTCGTATTCAAATCAATCAAAAAAATCAAGCCCTAGTATGGAATACTGGAGATGAAATTGGGCAATTGGTGCAAGAATACAACAAGAAATTGGTGGAGCTAGAGGATAGTGCCGAAAAACTAGCCATGAGCGAACGTCAATCTGCTTGGAAAGAAATGGCTAAACAAGTGGCACATGAAATAAAAAACCCCTTGACTCCATTAAAACTTAATGTGCAAATGTTGGAGCGGAGCCTCGATCCTAATGACCCCAATTTCAAACAAAAACTAAAAGAGTTCTGTTCCGGAACGGTACAACAAATCGATACACTTACTAACATTGCTTCGGCATTCTCTAGCTTTGCCAATTTCCCTACAGTAAAATTAAAGAAAATTGATCTTGAAAGGTTGATTCCAGCAGTGCTCCAATTGTTTTCGGACAAAGACCTTACTTATATCAGTTCCGGAGAAAATTGTTTTGGGATGATTGATCCAGACCAGTTTACTCGGCTAATTAACAACCTAATACATAACGCTATACAATCTATTAAAGAAGATACAAACCCTCTAATCGAAGTAAAACTGAATCAACACAAAGATCAAATAATACTAAGTATCGATGATAATGGTTCTGGAATAAACATTGAAGACAAGTCAAGAGTATTTGAGCCGAGTTTTACAACCAAAACAAGCGGAATGGGACTTGGCTTAGCCATGGTAAAAAAGATTGTCGAAGGACATAAAGGAACCATTTGGTTCGAAACTAACAATAGAATGGGGACAACATTCTTTGTAAGCCTTCCTCTTGCTGATGATTAAATTTAAATTTGCTTAAACGAGATTACAATTACACCGATGAGTTATAAAAATATACTTCAAGAAACCCAGGAAGGGCTAATGGTTTTAACCATTAACAGACCAGAAAAATTAAACGCATTAAACAAGGAAACCATTGGTGAATTGAGCAATGCCTTTAAAGCTGCTGAGGCAGATAAGGCTGTAAAAGCTGTTATTTTAACGGGTTCCGGAACAAAATCTTTTGTTGCTGGTGCAGACATTTCTGAATTTGCACATTTCGATGAAAACCAAGGGAAGGCTCTTGCTGCTGATGGGCAAAAAGCATTGTTTGATTTGATAGAGAATTTGAAAACTCCAGTAATTGCGGCTGTTAATGGCTTTGCTCTGGGTGGAGGTTTGGAATTGGCAATGTCTTGTCACATTCGTTTGGCTTCTGACAATGCAAAAATGGGATTGCCAGAAACTTCTTTGGGGGTGATTCCTGGATATGGAGGCACACAAAGGCTTACTGCACTTGTTGGTAAAGGAAAAGCAATGGAGCTTATTATGACAGCTGGAATGTTGACTGCAGACGAAGCTTTAAGTTTAGGTTTGGTAAATGCCGTTTACCCTCAAGAAGAATTACTTGCTGCTACACAGAAATTGGCAGGCAAGATAATGCGCAACTCTTCTATGGCTATTGCAGAAGCAATTGGAGCTATCAACGCTTACGATGCAGACGGAACAGACGGTTACCAAGCAGAAATTGATGCTTTTGGTAGATGTTTTGCAACAGCAGATTTTAAAGAAGGTACTACGGCATTTTTAGAAAAGCGTAGACCCAGTTTCCCTGGAGCATAAACAACATATTTGCTTTTGAGCGCAGTAAAAAAATTAATAGGCCAAACGGCCACTTATGGTTTGAGCAGCATCGTAGGACGGCTGCTCAACTATTTGTTGGTGCCTATTTATGTGCGCCTCTTTTTAACAGGAGAGTACGGAATCATTAGCGAATTATTTTCCTATATCGCCATTTCTATGGCACTACTAACGCACGGAATGGAGGTTACCTACTTCCGTTTTTCATCTCAAGAAAAAAAGGACATACTGCCCACAGCCATGTTCTCGCACATTGTTGTTGTGTCATTGCTCGTAATTGGATACTTTATATTTCAAGACAATGTTTTAGCGCTAATGAGCTACGAAGAATATCCAGATTTGATAAACTATTTGGTTTGGATATTAGTTGCCGATACGCTTTCTACCATCCCCTTTGCAAAGCTTAGAAATTTGGGCAAAGCAAAATACTTTGCCTTTGTGAAACTCAGCAATATTGCCATAAATATTGGACTAAATCTCTACTTCTTGATTTGGTGCCCAATGGCAATAAAAAACGATTGGCCCTTAGTTGGTCTTGCAAAAGCAAGCTACAATCCAGATTTAGGCATAGAGTATATTTTTATTGCAACATTGGTTGCCGGACTGTGGTCGCTACTTCTCTTGGCTCCTACTTATATCAAGGTAAAATGGACTATAGATAAAGACCTCTGGAAACGCATGCTGAAATACGCTTGGCCTTTAATGATTGCAGGTTTGGCTTATGTTGTAAACGAAGCACTTGACAGAATTCTACTGCGACATTGGCTTCCTTTTTCAGAAGAGGTCTCTTTACAGCAAATAGGAATATACAGTGCTTGTTACAAGCTGTCCATAATCATGACCCTGTTTATACAGTCCATACGACTGGGAATAGAGCCCTTTTTCTTTTCGCATTCCAAAAAGGAAAACGCACAAGCGACTTATGCTGTGATTATGAAATATGTCATTTTGATAGGTGTTTTCATATTCCTAGGAGTTTGTTTTTACATTGATATTATCAAACATTTCTTAGATCCCGCTTATTTTGAAGGTTTGGTTGTTGTACCCATATTACTGCTGGCAAATCTGATGTTGGGCATTTACTTTAACCTTTCTGTTTGGTATAAACTCAGCGGTAAAACATATCATGGCGCTTATATTTCTATTATTGGAGCCATGGTAACTTTGGGTTTAAATTATTTGCTAATTCCTACACTAGGATACCTAGGCTCTGCTTGGGCAACATTAGCAGCTTACAGTAGTATGGTCGTCTTGTCTTATCTTATTGGAAGAAAGAATTATCAGTTTGAATACGATTTAAAAAACATAGGCTTAGGCTTTTTAATAGGCCTTTGTTTGTACGCGATAAGTGTTAAAATAGAAGCCGGAATGTTAATGGATACCGGCTTGTTAGCTATATTCATCATCTGGGTGTATTTTAGCGAAAGAAAGAACCTCTCTAAGCTTTTGAGAAATGAAAATTGAAGTCATAAATAAGTCGGCATATCCCTTGCCAGAATACAAAACAGAAGGAGCTGCAGGAATGGATCTTTTGGCAAATATCCAAGATCCCATCCTTTTAAAACCTTTGCAAAGAAGCTTGGTGAAAACGGGAATTTTTATAGCATTACCTATTGGTTTCGAGGCACAAGTTAGGCCGAGAAGTGGCTTTGCTTTGAAACAAGGAATTACTGTTTTAAACACGCCAGGAACGGTAGATGCAGACTATAGAGGCGAAATTGGAGTTATCTTGGTGAACTTGTCTAACGAGGAAGTAAACATAACACCAGGAGAACGTATTGCACAATTGGTAATTGCAAAGCACGAAAGAGCCGAATGGCTTGAAGTAAAAGAGTTAGAGAACACAGAAAGAGGAGCCGGAGGATTTGGTTCAACTGGAAAATAAAATACTATCGGATGAGAATTATTGTACCAATGGCTGGCAGAGGAAGCCGCTTAAGACCACATACTTTAACCGTACCAAAACCACTTATTCCTATTGCAGGAAAACCTATTGTGCAGCGCTTGGTAGAGGATATTACGCGCGTTTGCGGGCAAAAAGTAGAAGAAATTGCTTTTATTATTGGTGACTTTGGAGATGCTGTAGAAAAAGACCTCATCGCAATTGCCGAAAGTCTGGGAGCCAAAGGAACGATCTATCATCAAGACCAACCCTTAGGAACAGCACATGCTATTTTATGCGCGAAAGAATCTATGGAGGGTAATGTTGTTGTTGCTTTTGCCGACACGTTATTTAAAGCAGATTTTACTTTAGACAACAGCAAAGACGGTATTATTTGGGTAAAACAGATCGAAGACCCTAGCGCCTTTGGCGTAATTAAATTAGATGATACTGGTCATATTACAGACTTTGTAGAGAAGCCAACAGAATTTGTTTCGGATCTAGCTATTATTGGCATCTATTACTTTAAAGATGGAGCTAATTTGCGCAATGAACTGCAATATTTGCTCGACAATAAAATCATGGATAAAGGAGAGTATCAGATTACTGATGCCCTTGAAAACATGAAACGCAAAGGCATAAAATTTGCACCAGGTAAAGTAGACCAATGGATGGATTGCGGTAACAAAAATGTTACCGTTGCTACCAATAAGCAAGTTTTAGAAAACATTCAAAATGTCGAAAATTTAGTGGCAGATTCTGTTGTCTTAGAAAATTCAACAATAGTACCTCCTTGCTTTATAGGAGAAAACGTTGTGCTTAAAAACACAACAGTGGGCCCGCATGTTAGTTTAGGAAACAACACCACAGTTGAAAACAGTACCATTAGCAACAGTCTTGTTCAAGAAAACAGCAAAATAAATAATGCCAATCTTGACAATTCAATGCTGGGAAATCATGTTATTTATAATGGAGGAAGTACTTCCATTTCGATAGGCGATTATAGCACTTTAGAGTAATGAATAGAATCACATCATATATAGCAACACTGATTATTGGCCTAAGTTTTGGCGCATGTAAAACCTTCAATAAAGCTCAGGAAAAGGCTGGTAGCAGTTCCTTTGTTTTAACAGAACGTCAGCGTATGGAATTCGACTTTATGTTTTATGATGCTATAAAGCAGAAGTCATTAGAAAACCCAGAAAAGGCCATCAAAATTTTTCAAGAGTGCCTAAGTATAGATCGCTCTAATGATGCCGTTATGCATGAGCTTTCTTTGTTATTTCTGGCAAAAAAAGAGATGGAAAGCGCTCTGTTTTTTGCTGAAGCGGCCTTAAAAATAGCCCCTAACAATAAATGGTATCTATTAAAGGCTGCTGAGATTTACACTCTGAATGGAGCCTATAATGATGCGGCAGATATATACAATGAACTTTTAAAAATTCAACCTCAAAACCCAGAATGGCATTACAGTTTGGCAAATACATATATTCAATCAAAAGACTGGAAAAAAGCTATTGCTACTTACAACAATATAGAGTCGTTTATTGGCATTAATGAAGAGCTTTCTTTTCAAAAGCAAAAGCTGTATTTGCAGATGAACTATCAAAAGGCGGCAATAGAAGAAATTCAAAGATTGATTGATTATAGACCAACAGAACCCAGGTATTATGGTATGATGGCCGAATTATATATGATTAATAATGATCCAGAAACAGCCTTAACTTATATCGACCAACTCTTAGAAATTGCCCCTGACAATGGAATGGCACTTTTCAGCAAAGCCTTGTTTTTACAAGAAATGGGCGAGTATGATTTCTCTTTTATTTATTTGAAACAAGCATTTTATGCGCCAGATGTTGAATTAGCTAAGAAGATTGAAATTCTACTTTCTTTTTACGACTTATCAGCTAGCAACCTCGAAATGCAATCGAAAGCATTTGAGCTTTGCTCAATTATGGAAGAAATGCATCCCAACAGTTCTCGATTTTATGCGATTTACGGGAAATTCTATTACCGCACAAAAATGAATACTAAGGCCTACAATGCCTTTAAAAAATCTACAGAGCTTAACCCTGGGTCCTGGCAAAATTGGGCTATTCGACTAGAAATAAGTGCTATTGAGGGGCGTATGTCTATTTTAGATGCTGACGCAGAACAAGCTTTAGCCCTTTTTCCAGAGCAAGGATTGGCTTATTACTTTGGCGGCTTCGCTAAGTTTAGATTAGGACAATTTCAAAAGGCCGTTGAAATTCTCGACAGAGGACAATACTTTACTTCGGACCCTAGTATTAAAGCCGAAATGAATTTCTTTTTAGGCCTCTCTCTTCTTGAGGCTCAAGAGTTTGATAAAGCCTATAAAGCTTATGACAAAGCATTAAAAATAAATCCAAGTTATTCTGGCGTTTTAAACTCGTACAGCTACAGCTTGGCAATACGTTCTGTGCAATTAGAAAAAGCGGCTCAAATGTCCCTTAAAAGCCTTGAGCTGGAGCCAAACAGTGCCGCTTACCTAGACACATATGCTTGGGTACTTTTTAAGCAAGGTAAATTTGATGTCGCCCTTGTTTGGATTAACAAAGCGGTAAAAGCAACCGAAAAAAATCCTTCAGGAGAAATTCTTGAGCATAAGGGTGATATACTTTATAAAATGGGATTAACAGAAGAGGCTATAAGCCTTTGGAAAGAGGCCAAACTTTTAGGTGGTACTAGTGACGCTATTAACAGAAAAGTTGAAACAGGAAAATTGGATGACTAAATACCACTACATTTTCATAGTTATTATCATTTCCTTAACAGCCTGTAGAGGATTGCGATTGAATGGCCCTGTTACAGACTACCCCGAAAGTCCAGTAGCTTTTTATGATTCATTACAAGCCAACAACCAAGAAAATTTCGAGACTTATAGCGGGAGAGCAAGTGTTACCTACGAAACCCCAAAGGAGAAATTAAGCTTAAGGGTGAATTTCAGAATGATGCGAGACTCCGTAATCTGGGCCTCTATTTCGCCTGGACTCGGGATAGAATTGGTACGATTGATAATCACCAAGGATACTATTATGTTGCTAAATAGGATAGACAAAACGGTATTTGTAAAGCGTTTTGCAGACATCCAGAGCCTGATACAGGCAGAGGTTAGTTATGCCGATTTTGAGGCTTTAATTATTGGAAGCCCAATAAGTTTAGACGCCAATAATGGCTTTGTTTACGAAATTGAAAAAGCCGGTTTTTTAAGTAACTACTCAGAGAAATCGCTGAAACGAATTGAAAGGCAAAAAGAAACTCCTATCGTAGTGTTAAGGTCACTTGAAATTGGGCAACACAATTGGTTGATGAGTCAGGAGCTGAATGATATACTACAAAACAGGTCTATAAAGGTTTCTTATTTAGAACGAGATAACATGGGGCATGGAAAAACCTTTATCAAACGAACAAATATCAAAACCTTTATTAAAGGTAAATTGGCTCAGACTATTGACATAAAATGGAGTAAGCCAAAGCTTAACGATCCCTTAAGAATTAAATTTTCAGTTCCAGACAACTATGAAATTAGGAATTAAACTACTCTTTGCAGTTGCCCTTTTCCTATTGTCTAATACGTTGTTTGGACAAACAAAAAAAGAGCTGCAAAAAGAACGTAAGTCTTTACAAGCAGAAATTCAGCAAACCAACAAGTTGCTGAGTCAGACACGTTCGCAAAAAAAGAATAGTTTACAGGAATTAGAGGCTTTAAATCAAAAAATAGGTGCTCGTAAAAACCTCATAAATACAATCAATAAGGAGATTAAATTCATAGACAATTCCATTGCTGAGAATAATGCCACCATTGCTAAACGGGAAAAGGAATTGACCGTTTTAAAAGAAAATTATGCCAACCTCATTTTACAGGCATATAAAAGCAAAAGCACTTATAGTCGTATCATGTTTTTGTTTTCATCTAGAGACTTCAATCAGGCATACCGAAGGTTTAGATACATGCAAGAGTATGGGGGTTATAGAAGAGAACAGGCCGAAGATATAATTACCAAGCAAGAGAAGATAATCGGACTTATTGTGCGCTTAGAAGAGGAGAAGCTTGAAAAAGAAGCTCTGCTAGGAGCTAAAAGAAAAGAAAACCAAGGCCTCGCTTCTGAACAAAATGACCAACGCCAATTGGTTCAAAATTTAGAGTCCAAAGAATCAGAATTAAAAAAGAACTTACGTAAAAAAGAGAAAGCGACCCGACAATTGCAAAAAGCGATTGAAACCATCATCGAAGCAGAATTAAAGAAGGCGAGAGAAAGCAGTGGAAGTAAAGAGTCTTTTACGCTTACTCCCGAAGCCAAAGCATTATCAAATAGTTTTGCCTCCAACAAAGGCAATCTCCCTTGGCCCGTAGAGCGTGGAATAATCACGGGTAAATTTGGGATACAACCACATCCTGTTCTTAAAGGAATTGTTATTGAAAACAAAGGTGTATTAATTAGTACAGAAACAGGTACAGCTGCTAGAGCAGTATATAAAGGCACCATTCAGAATGTATTGGTCATACCAGGCAATCATAAGGCAATTATGATCAATCACGGAGAATATTATACGGTATACTCCAATCTCGATGAGATCTATGTTACTCAAGGTGAGAAAGTAGATACCAAACAATTGCTAGGGAAAATACACACCAATGTAGAATCTGGAGCAGCGGTACTAAATTTTCAACTTTGGAAATTTTCGAACCGACAAAATCCAAGTTCTTGGCTCTATAAGTAAGTCAAATTAATCCTCTAAAAAGCAGCTTGATTCCTTTAAAATTAAGCTGCTTTTTTGGTTTAAAGACTAATGGGTTGAGTTTATTTAAACTCGTGCCTAATTACTACCTTTGTAGCCTAAATATGAAGATATGTTAGCAAATATTGAATTAGCCGGATTTATGGGAGGTTACGAATGGGTATTAATCATTGTGGCTGTATTGTTATTGTTTGGAGGAAAGAAAATTCCTGAATTGATGCGCGGCTTAGGTGGCGGTATCAAGGAGTTTAAGGATGCTTCTAAAAACGCAGGTAACGACAAAGTAGAAGATAAGTCTGAGTCTAAATAGCACATGAAAAATTACCCTTCACTACAAGCCATTCAAGAGGCAATAGCCAATAAGGAAACAAGTTGTGAAAACTTGGTTTCGTATTATCTAGATCGCATTGAATCGCAAAAGCATTTGAATGCATTTTTGGAAGTTTTTGCAGACGAAGCGAAGGAGCAATCCAAGCTTGTTGATGCTAAAATTGCAAATGGCACTGCCGGCAAATTAGCCGGAATGGTGTTAGCGGTAAAAGACAATATCTGTATCAAAGACCACAAGGTTTCTGCCAGTTCAAAAATTTTGGAAGGCTTCGAATCCTTGTTTTCTGCCACAGCAATTCAAAAACTACTTGCAGAAGATATCATCATTATTGGTCGCACCAATTGTGATGAGTTTGCCATGGGAAGTTCGAACGAAAATTCAGCTTTCGGGCCTGTTCTAAATCCCCATGGAGAAAACAAAGTGCCTGGAGGTTCTTCTGGTGGTTCTGCGGCAGCAGTAGCAGCAGATTTATGTCAGGCCGCTTTAGGTTCTGATACTGGCGGTTCTATTCGCCAGCCCGCATCATTTTGTGGTATTGTTGGAGTGAAACCTACTTACGGACGTATTTCTCGTTATGGTTTGATTGCTTACGGCTCTTCGTTCGACCAAATTGGACCAATGTGTAAATCGGTTTACGATGCCGCCTTGTTGACCGAAATTATGGCCGGTAAAGACCCAATGGATGGAACTTCTTCTTCGAAACCCGTTACTTCGTATACCAGCAAAGACAATGGAGAAAAGAAGCGTATTGCCTACCTAAGCGATTACTTCGAGCGCGAGGGTTTAGATCCAGAAATAAAAGCAGAAGTGCTTAAAACAATTGAAAGGTTAAAAGCAGAAGGTCATACAGTAGAGGCTGTTGATTTTCCTTACCTAGACTTTCTAGTACCTACCTACTATGTACTTACCACTGCCGAAGCGTCCTCAAATTTAGCCCGATACGATGGTGTTCATTTTGGGTATAGAAGTGAAAACGCAGTTGGCTTAGAATCAACTTATAAAAACTCTAGAACCGAAGGGTTTGGAGAAGAGGTAAAGCGTAGAATTATGCTTGGAACTTTTGTGTTAAGTGCTGGTTATTATGATGCATACTTTACAAAAGGACAAAAAGTAAGGCGCTTAATTCAAGATAAAACCAATGAGATCCTTAGTGATTACGATTTCATTATAGTTCCAACTACACCAGGAACAGCCTTTGATATTGATGATGCAGCCTATAGAGCAGATTTAACAAAAATCTATCTAGAAGATATTTTTACGGCTCACGCCAATTTGTCTGGAAACCCTGCTATTTCTATTCCTTTGGCGAAACACAGTAATGGATTGCCATACGGAGTACAATTAATGGCTAATCAATTCGAAGAGGATAAACTTTTTGCATTCGCATCAGAACTAGAACAAAACATTTAATAGCATGCCAAAAAAGCCGTTAGTTTTAATTTTTGCGGCTCTTTTGGGGCTAAATACTTTTGCTCAAAAAGATCTATACCATTCCTTATATCGTTTACTGGATGATCCCATTCTTGCCAGATTCGACAGCGTATTTTCTACCAATAGTCCCATTCAGTATATCTACTCAGTAGATCAAGACGAAACCTATCCCAAACCTAGTCACGTTTCAGATCAGGTATATATTAATCGAATGAAAGCTTTGGACATGTCAAGTCCAATGGAGTTTGTGTTTAATGGTTCTATTAAAAACTACATAGAATCCTATACTCACAGAGGAGGCAAACAGGTGCAGAAGCTAATGGGATTGGCCGAATTGTATTTCCCGATTTTTGAAGCAGCCTTAGACAAACATGATTTACCCTTAGAGCTAAAGTATTTGCCTATTATAGAATCGGCATTAAGCCCTCAAGCCAAATCTTACGTTGGTGCTGGAGGCCTTTGGCAATTTATGTATGGCACAGGTAAGGCTTATGGGTTGGAAATTAGCTCTTATACCGATGATAGATTTGATCCCTACAAAGCTTCAGAGGCAGCCTGTTTACACTTGAAACATCTCTACGAAACTTATAATGATTGGAACCTTTCTCTTGCTGCTTATAATGCAGGAAGAGGGAATGTAAGAAAAGCAATTAGTAGGTCTGGCGGCAAAACAAATTATTGGCAAATAAGACCATTTCTACCCACCGAAACACAAAATTATGTTCCTATTTTTATGGCAGCCTCTTATGTCATGACTTATGCCGAAGAAGATGGGTTTCTTGCCACAAAGACCCAATTTCATGGCTTAAGATTAGATACTGTTCAAACCCTACAGCAAGTTCGATTTTCGCAATTGGCTAGTATTTTAGATATGGATGAAAAAGACATTGCTTTTTTAAATCCTTCGTTTAAAAGAAACATTGTTCCTGTAGTAAATGAGATGCCTAGCAGAATTATTTTACCTGAAATAAAAGCCGGTATTTTTATTGCTATGGAAGATAGTATCTATGCAATGATTAAAAGAGACGAGGCTGCCAATAGTTATGAAACTCCGCCTTATTTAGAAGTTGACCAAAGGCTAAGATATAAAGTAACATCTGGTGATTATCTTGGAAAGGTTGCCGATAAATATGGCTGCCGCGTTAGCGAAATAAGAAAATGGAACAACTTAAAGTCTGATAATCTAAGGATAGGTCAACGCTTAACATTATACGTGAAACCCGCTTTTTTATGAAAAGATTAGCGCTAATAACTTTACTAATTTCTTTTGTTTTTGCTTCTTGCTCTTGGCTAGAAGATTCTGATGTTCTGCCTGCTAGTGGAGGGAAAACAGGAGAACTAATTGTTCTAATTGAAACCGATTTGTGGAAATCGGATTTACAAGACTCTTTAATAAAGTACCTTGGGTATTCTTTGCCCGGTCTACCAACCGAAGAAGCTGCATTTCGCTTAATTTCAATTCCAAAATCTGCTTTTGGAAGAATGCTTAAAACGCATAGAAATGTTCTTGCAGTTCAAATTGGTAATGATCAAGGATTAAAAAAATCTTCCGAAATTTTCTCCGATATACAATTGTTTCTAAAGCTTGAAGCCTCTTCCATAAACGGATTAAGAGCTCAAATAAGTTCCAAAGGAAATCAAATTGCAGCAATGTTTATGCGCGAAGAGATTATACGCGAGCAGACACGATATAAAATGATTGCTTTAGAAGGTTTTGAAAACAAACTAAAAACCGAACAAGGCATTAAATTATCTATCCCTAAAGATTACTACGAGGCAGGTACCGCTTCAGAAAATGTGTATCACCTTAAAAAAGAAATGCCAAAAGCAACTTTAGGAATCCTGATTTCTGTTACACCATACGTTTCAGAAAACCAATTTAACCTGGATGGATTGGTTGCCGATAGAAACCAAGTTGCCAAACCTAATTTACCTGGCCAACGTTCTGGTGCTTATATGAGTACCGAGACACTTGCGCCAATTGAAATAGAACGTATATCAGAATTCGACACGCACGCTATTCGCGCAAGAGGTCTGTGGAAAATGAAAAATGATTTTATGGGTGGGCCATTTATCCAATACCGTGTATTGTCACGAGATGGTTCAAAAATCATTACTCTCGATGGCTATGTTTTTGGGCCTGGGTTTAGGAAGCGGAATTTGATTCTGGAATTAGAAGCAATATTCAACTCTTTAGAGCTTATTTAAGCGCTTTTTAAAGTCGCAAGCTCACATCACTTGAAAAACAGACTGAAGCACTTCCAGCGACTTTATTTTGCCAAATTGGGCTACATGAAGACTGTAATACTTAAGCATTTGGTTGGTTAAGTCTGTTCTATCTGTTTTTGTGCTCGAAATTGCTTTTAGTCCATCAAGTTTACTGTTTGCCAAAGAAAGCAACAGTTTTGATGTTCCCGAACTCATGAATAAATCGTTCTTGGGCTTAAAAGGAACAAAGACACCATGCTCCATATCAAAGTATTTAGAATTTTCGCTGCTTTCCCCGATAACCATAAATCCCAAAAAAGACGACAGCTGTACCAAAAAGTAGTTTGGTATTAAAGCATAGTTGGATCTGTCTAGATCTTGCAGACCTTGCCCAAAATCTCTTATAAATTGATAAAGAAATGGATTTTCCTGTTCGTTTTTCAAGGACTTATAAGAAACCTCTGCAATGAAAAATGAAAGGGATGAAACGATAACATCTTGGCCCAAGTAAAGATTCATATTTATTGGTTGTGCCGCAGACAATAAAGACATACCATCATCCGATTTTGCAGGATAAAAATTAAGTAGAAGCTCCTGCAAGGGTAAAAATATTGACTTTTTAATTTTCGCTTTTGGTTTCCTGGCACCTTTTACCATAAATGATTTAAACCCAAATTCTAGGGTAAAAACATGCGCTACAATACTGGTTTCGGAATAAGGAATGTGATGCAATACTATCCCTTTGGCTTTTTGCATGGGCTAGTTGATGAAAGCGATTTTGGTAATAGCTGTTTCTGTGCCATCGTAATTGGTTACAAAAAACAGGTAAACTCCCGTTTGCACCTTACGGCCTTCATGGGTTTTTCCGTCCCAAATAGCCTGTCCCCCTTCTGCTGATCCTTGAAAAACTAAATTCCCGCTGATGTCTGTAATTTTAAACTGTGTATCACCGACCAAACCAGTAATAGCTATTGGTCCATCATAACCTGGTTTGACTGGATTTGGAAAGGCATACACTCTCCCAAAACTTTCCACTCCTTCTGTTGCTGTTCCTCTATAAGATACGAGTCCCTTTTCTGTCCCTACAAACACCTCTCCGTTGGTTTGGTTGATAGCAACCGACAAAATGTTATTTGAAAGCAATGGGCTATTTTCTGTTGTGAAATTAGCCAATACTTCTTGCCCATTTTCCGAAAATAGAAACACTCCAGATGACGCTGTTCCTATCCATTTTCTATTGGCACCATCCACAGCAATCGCTTGCACTCCTTCATTTTCTAGAAGTTGATTGACAACCCCATTGTCGTTAATTAATATGGGTTGCGCTTCTATATTATCATTTTCAATAATAAACTCTGGATTATAAATAACGGCTAAACCTTGGCTAGTCCCAACCCATATTTCTCCATCCAAATCCTCGGCTAAACATTTGACATCGGTAGATGGTAAATTTCCATTTCCCTCGCCTGCTCCTAAAAACTTTCGCACATCATCGTTTGTGTTTGTTGGAGTGTTATTATCATCAAAGACAATAAGCCCTTTTCTAAAAACTTGCAACCATTTTTGACCAGAGGAGTGGATAATAAATTTATCCATTTTATCGCCTTGGGCAAAAGGTTTCATAGAATAAGACTGCCAAGTTCCATCATCATACATCACCGATAGTGGGTTTTGTGCCTCAGAATTGGTCATCCACAAATTATGATCCGAATCAAAAGCTAAACTACCTACTCTTTCATTCCCTGTGTCCTCATAGTCTTGCAGGCTGCTATTATTTGCATCATAACGCTCTATTAATACATTGTCTTTGTATTTGGCTAAGCCGTAATTCCAAGTTGCTGCATATAATACAGAAGGATCCTGAGGGTCTGGAATTGTCATTATTATATCAAAAACACTATCTCGCTCATAGTCTACTGGGTAATTGCGCCATTCAAAATTCTCGTAAGCGGCATATCCTTTAGTGCTATAAATGCTATTCATAGCCGGACCGTACCCTCCTGTACTAGAATACACCTTGTTGTTGGCACTGTATAAGTTAAAAACATCTCTGTATTTTGGAGTGTTCACACTTAGTACGTCTGTACGACCATCATACCATTTGTTTATTAAGCCAAAATCAGCACTTCCAATCCAATAATGACCATACTCATCGATTAGGGCAGATCTCGGCCTAAAAGGAGCTGTTAGGTTGCTTATAGAAGGCCCTAAGCTAAACTTGGTGTCGTACCATTGAATACCGTAAGGATGTACAACTAGCAACGTATTATTGCTTACACTAAGCTCCTCCACCGAATAATAATTACCTGGAGCAAATTCTGACCAGAAACCATCAATGTTTTGATATAAGGTATCTTGGTTATACGCAGCATTCGAATTTTCAGCAATCAATCTTCCTTGAAAAACCTCCAATTCTCCAAACGAACTTTTTGGCAACTCTTGAACCACCGACCAATTGTTAAAATCTATTAGATTGACATTTACTGCACTTGCCTGATAAAGTCCCGAAGGAGTTGAAGCGTAGATTTGGTTATTTAGAATAGTAATATCAAATACTTCCAAGGTACTTGCATTGGGCCCAATAATATAAGTTTCCTTAAACTCTAACCTCTGTAAATCATAAACCACAACTCCAAAACCACAAGCCAAGTATGCGAGGTTATCTATAATTTCAATTTGGTTTATTTTTTTGTTCCCAATAATATTAGAACGCACAATGTCTCCAAGTCCAACAATATCATTTCCGCGCATTAAATCCAATTGCCCATCTTGATATCCAATCAATACAATATCCAATTCCTCATGAACAGCCATTGTGGTCAAATCGACTCCGGACAAACCATTTTGCTTTGTAATTTTTTCTAAACTATTATCACCCCTATCGTATTTAAGAATTCCATTATCGGTCATTCCAAAAACAAAATTTCCATTTAGAACAACTTTGGTGCAATTGGATAATGGCAAGTGCGTTCTCCAAGCTCCGATCGAAACCTCTTGAGAAATGACTTGGCCCAATCCGCTAAAAAACATGCAAATCGTAAAAAACCCTCTTAAAAAGGACAAATACCCAACATTAGCTAGTTTAACCATTTGATTTATAGTAAGTTGTAAAAAATTAAAGTTTAAGCGCTTATTTTGACTTTCTCTAGTACTTAGTCCAGAGCGACCCTTTATGCCGAAATAGGTCTTTAAATGCTCAATTTTGCAAAATAACCTCCAAGCTTAGAGTCAAAATGCTAAATACCATTAAAGAACGATACATACCCCTAAAAAGTATAGCTCGTTTCACGTGAAACAATTACCTACCCATATGCACCAATAGAACAGAAACATCAGAAGGAGAGACTCCACTTATTCGAGATGCTTGTGCAATTGTTTTTGGTTTAATCTTACCTAACTTTTCTTTTGCCTCTGTTGACAAAGATTTTAAAGTTTCATAATCCACATAGTCCGGAATTTTCAAGCCTTCTAATCTACTTAGTTTTGCTGCATTGTCTTTTTCCTTTTGCAAATATCCAGAGTACTTACACTCTATTTCCATTTGCTCTATAGACTCTTCGTCTATAGCATTATCTAGCAGAAATTTTTCGATTTTAGGCAAAATACGTAAGTCCGAAAAAGCAACCTGAGGTCTAGCCAAGATCTGAAACAACCTCGTTTTTTGTTTGATAGTTGCAGACTCCAAGCCCTCTAAAATAGAATTAAGCTCGTCAGGGCTTCCGCTAGTAACTCTCAGAAACTCACTTAATATACTTGACAGGCGAACTTTTTCATTCATCCTATCCAAGCGCTCTTTTGATGCTAAACCTAAATCAAATCCTTTTTTCGTTAATCGAATATCCGCATTATCTTGTCTTAACAACAACCTGTATTCCGCCCTAGAGGTAAACATCCTATACGGCTCATCTGTACCTTTTGTAATTAAATCATCAATCAGAACTCCTATATAAGCTTCTGATCTTGGCAAAATAAACTCATCCTTTCCCCTTATTTTTAAATGAGCATTGATGCCCGCCATCAGTCCTTGGCAAGCCGCTTCTTCGTATCCAGTTGTTCCATTAATTTGACCAGAGAAATACAATCCCGAAACCAATTTGGTTTCTAGGGTATGTTTCAATTGTGTTGGCGGGAAAAAATCATACTCAATAGCATAGCCCGGTCTAAACATTTTCACGTTCTCGAAACCAGGAATCAAACGAATCGCCTTACTCTGAATATCCTCTGGCAATGATGTAGAAAATCCATTCACATATATTTCACACGTTTCCCAGCCCTCCGGCTCCACAAAAATCTGGTGCCTGTTTTTATCTGCAAAACGGTCAATTTTATCCTCGATCGATGGACAATACCTCGGTCCTAAACCCTGAATTCTACCCGTGAACATCGGTGACTTTTCGAAGCCTTCACGTAAAACTTCATGCACCTCAGGATTGGTATAAGTGATGTAACAACTTCTTTGTTTCGTTAAATTTTCTGTTGAAGTGTAACTAAATTTGTTTGGGTTAACATCGCCACTTTGTTCCTCCATTTTAGAATAATCCAAGGACCTTCCGTCCACCCTTGGAGGCGTTCCTGTTTTCATTCTTCCACTTTCGAAACCCAAAGAAACAAGCTGTTCTGTTATTCCGAAACTAGCAGACTCTCCTGCTCTTCCTCCTCCAAATTTCTTTTCGCCAATATGGATAGTTCCATTTAAAAAGGTGCCATTGGTTAGAATAACAGACTTAGATCTTATCTCAATTCCCATTGCAGTTTTTACACCACAGACCTTCCCGTTTTCAACAATAATCTCGGTAACCATCTCTTGCCAAAAATCCAAACTGTCCGTTCGCTCCAACATTAATCTCCATTCCTCAGCAAAACGCATGCGGTCGCTCTGCGCTCTTGGGCTATGCATTGCAGGCCCCTTAGACCTGTTCAGCATCCTAAATTGGATCATTGTTTTGTCGGTTACAATTCCGCTATAACCGCCTAAAGCATCAATCTCTCTTACGATCTGCCCTTTGGCAATTCCACCCATTGCAGGATTACAAGACATCTGCGCAATGTTCTGTAAGCTCATTGTAACCAGTAGTGTTTTCGACCCCAAGTTAGCAGCAGCTGCTGCAGCCTCGCAACCAGCATGACCTCCGCCAACAACTACAACATCATAAATATCCTCAAACATATCTCTATTGTTTCACGTGAAACATCAATCGCTTAAAAGCGATTTAGGTCTCGTTTTTAATGATGCATTTTCCTTGATTTTCATCTCCAATGCCTCCGCTTCTGTCTTATCTCCTTGCCCTAATAGGTGCAGAATTCCGTGCACCATCACTCTATGCAATTCCTCCTCAAAACTTACATTATTAGTTTCTGCATTCTCTTTTACCCTGTCTGTGGAAACGAAAATATCTGAGTGAACAACATCTCCTTCGCAGTAATCAAATGTGATAATATCGGTATACGTATCATGATCTAGGTGCTCCATATTTAGCGCCAATAAATAATCATCGCTACAAAAGAAATAACTCAACTCTCCAAGCTCCTTTCCTTCTGACAAAATAATTCCAGACAGCCATTGGTCCAAATAGCCCTCATCATGTAGCCGAAAATCGTTTAGTGATTCGAATAATATATTACTCATTAGGCAGTGTTTTAAAGTACTCTTTAGATCTGTTTTTATAATACGGAGAAAGATTTAAAGGCGCTTTATTTAAGAGTTCCTTCTGGTTCTTTTTTAACAATTCCAATTGCTTACCATTCGGGCTATCCAATTCATAATCGATCAAGTTCTCATTAGACTTACGCTTGTTGTCTTTCTCTCTTTCGCGTTCACTTTTCTCTGCCTCCAACAAGCGCGTAAGAATATCTTCTTGGCGCTTTAAGGTTTCTTTCGTAATTCTACCGTTGATTAAATCATCCTGATTTTCTTCCAGATTCTTAATCGCTTTATCAATAGGGTTGCTTCCATTTCCTTTTCCATTCGACATCTCATCCGACATTTCCTGCAACTGCTGCCTTAATGCCTCCTGTTCTGCGGCCATCCTTGCAAACTCTTTACTCATACCTCCTTTACCCGACTTACCTCCTCCTGGTTTATCGCCTGGCTTTTCGCCTTTCCCCTTCATTCCTTTCATCTTACCCAACTGATCCTTGAGCTTCTTGCTCATGCTTTCCATTGAGCTTGGTGACGGTTTGCCATTGCCTGGTTTCTGGCAATTCTGATCTCCCTTCATCATCTCTGACATTTGCTTCTGCATTTGCTGCAATACTTCATCTAACAGCAATGCCAAATTGTTAGCGGATGTCATAACATATTGTTGGCGCGATTGTGCTTCTGGCCTTTTACCGTCCGCCAAATATGCAATAGACTTACCTATATTATCCACCACCAAAGACAACTCACGCGTAACAACTGGCTCAATCTGTTCTACACGCTTGCTTAAAGCCTCCAAAGAGTCCTGTATTAAAACAGACTCCTCTTGTATTCTATATTGATTTCTAATGATGGCTTTGTAACGAGGGTCAGACCCTTCGGTAGAAGCAAGATCATCCATCACTCCTTCCTGGTCTAAGGAAAGCTTGACAAGGTTGTCTAAAAGCTGTCTTAGAGCCTCCATGTCCTCTGATTGCTTAGCGGCTGCCATCTGTCCTTGCATCCCTTCCATTTCTTCCTTCATTTCATCCATGCCTTTCTTGGCATCTTTTTGTTTTTTATCCGAATCTTTTTTATCTCCAGATTCCATCTTTTCGGATGCACCTTCCATATCTTCTTTTACCTCTTGCTCTTTTTCTTCGTTATTTGGTAACTTTTTAGGTTTTTCTAAAGCATCATTCAAATCCTCTAGCTTTCTTTCTTCTTCAGAAAACTTCTCAAATTTCTTATTTAATGAATCTTGCTTCTCTTTTAATTTATCCAAATCCTTCTTGTCGGAGTTTTCAAGCTCCTTGTTCAACGCGTCTTGCTCTTCTGACAGTTCATCTAAGCGTTGGATTTGCTCTTCCAATTTCTGCTCAAATTCCAATTCTTTAAAAAGCTCTAAATTCCTATCCAATTCTTTCTCAATATTCTCATTCTTCAACTGCAATTTTTCCAAGTCCTTTTCCAAAGATTCTTTGTCGAGGTTCTTCATCAGTTCCTCCATTTCACGCAACATCTCCTTATTTTCTTCACTTAAAACTTCGTTAAACAATTGTTCCAATCGCTTTTGCTTTTCAAGTAAGCGTTCTTCCACGGGACTTAATGAAGAACGCTTGTCATTGTTCTTTTTTTGTTCGTCTGCCAGCTTCTGTACCTTCTGCTCTAATTTCTTTTGTTGCTCTAATATTTTCTTTAATCTTTCCTCGTCCTGCCAGGTCATTTTTTTCTTTTGCAACAGGTCTTTGTGCAGCTTCGCTATTTCGTCCTTAATTACCTTGGCCTCGTTTACCGCCTCGAAAAGATCCTTCTTTAAATCTGCATCATCCTTACTCTTTTTGTCTCTTAAATCTTCTTTACTTAGTACTTTAAGAATTGCCAAATTTGTGCGGGCAGACTTGCAACCATTAACCCCATCATTGTCAAAAACCTGAAAATAATACTCGTAAGTTGATCCTTGTTCCAATGAATCTGTTTTTAAATCCCAGTAGTAAAAAAATGGATGGTTCGTTGTCCCTGTCGGAATATCGAGCCTTTTAGAATTAAACTCTTTATCGCCAGATTTTCGGTATTTCAAACTTAAATTACTAAATCCGTAGTCATCATTTATCAATCCAGAGAAATAATAATTCTGCAAGTCCAACGAATCCTTAATAGACTTCACATTGATTCTTGGGTATAAATCAGCAATAATATCAACAGAGTATTCCAGCGATAAATTATCTTTAACAAATTGATTTTCAGTAGATAAGGTATATTTAAACGGTGTATTTGATTGGTACTCCAATGCATAAAAACCATTGCCTCCCTTATCTGCAATCAATACCGAATCAGTAGCCTTTAGGATAAGCTGGTCTACATTCTTAGTCGCAACTTTCCATTTTATTATGGTTCCTGCTGGAATGGATAGATCACCAATGTTTTCTAACAGTTCGTCTTTTATACCTGTGTACTTAGGATAATCCAAATCAACCTGGAAATTGGAAATGATAGGAGAAGGAACCACCTTCAAAAGAAAATCTTCGCTTTTTACTACTCCAGATTCTATGCGGAATGAAATGTCTCTCGATAGATTTTTGAAGCTAAATCCAAACTCACCCGTATTAAATTTAGAAGATTGATAACGTTGTCCATTAAAAACAACAAACAGTTTCTCTGGCGAAGTATCACCAATAAGCTTTACCCGCAGATCAAAATTAGACCCTACTCTGCCCGTAAGCTCCTCATTAACAATCTCTAATACAAATGGTGGTGGTGGCACAAATGATTCTGTATGGTTAATGATTCTATGGGTAGCAGAACTCAGAATTTCCTTTCTGCCAGAAACCAATAAAATAAGAATCACCAAAACCGGGATACTTGCATATTTCAAATACTTCTTGTTCGCTTTAAAATCAATGGCATTTGAGAAATTAACCAATTTCAAATCTTCCGACTTTTGAATAACACTTGCCATAGCCAAGTCATTATTTCCAGCATCAGAATTTAATTGCAAAAGGTTTAAAAGTTTGTCGCTTACCTCTGGAAAATGATTCCCTAATATTCCCGCTGCTTGTTGGTGCGATATTCTATCTCCGATCTGATACAGGCGCAAAATTGGAACAACCAAATACTTGTATCCTATTGCGCCATTTACTATTACAAACAGATAAAAAAGTACGGTTCTGGTAAGGGTGTCAAAACGAAAAAAATATTCAGCAAAAGCAACAATCAAGTAAAAACTCAACCATAAAGCTAATGAATAGATAAAGCCTTTTAACAGGCGGTTTTTATAAAACCGCTTGATAAAAGCATCTAATTTATTGATGAGATATAGATAGGAGTTCTGCATACTTGCAAAAGTAGTAAATAATAACAGCAAGTAATCTTATTTGCAGTGCCTTAAACACTTTTAAATAACGTTGATTTGGTATAGAATGGTATCTTTGCCGCCTTAAAGAAAAAAGCATGGAAAACAATCGCGTAAGGGTACGTTTTGCCCCAAGTCCAACTGGCCCATTACACATGGGTGGTGTAAGAACAGCATTGTACAATTATCTCTTTGCTAAAAAGCACAATGGAGATTTTCTTTTAAGAGTAGAAGATACCGATCAAGCGCGTTTTGTGCCTGGTGCAGAAGATTATATAGTTGATGCTTTGGCTTGGTGTGGAATTAAAGTTGACGAAGGTATAGGTGCCGATGGCCCTTATGGTCCTTACAGACAAAGTGAAAGGAAAGCCATGTATCGCCAGTATGCCGAACAAATGTTAGAAAATGGTACTGCGTATTATGCTTTTGATACTTCGGAAGAGTTAACTGCAATGCGCGATCGTTTAAAGGCTGCTGGAGTTCCCTCTCCACAATACAATGCTGTAAATCGTTCGTCTATGAAAAACTCTTTAACGCTTTCTGCAGAAGAGGTTGGTAAGCGTTTAGAGGCTGGCGATCAATATGTTATAAGGGTAAAAATGCCTAGAAACGAAGAGGTTCGTTTCAATGATATAATCCGTGGTTGGGTTGTTGTGAACACCGCAAATCTAGACGATAAGGTTTTGTTTAAATCGGACGGAATGCCTACTTACCATTTGGCGAATGTGGTGGATGATTATTTGATGAAAATTACACATGTTATTAGAGGTGAAGAATGGTTGCCTTCTGCCCCATTGCATGTTTTACTTTATAAATATTTAGGTTGGGATATGCCCGAATTTGCCCATTTACCATTGATTTTGAAACCTGATGGTAACGGTAAATTAAGCAAGCGTGATGGCGATCGTTTGGGTTTCCCTGTTTTCCCAACAAACTGGGTAAATCCAGAAACCAAAGAAGCCTCTTCTGGTTACAGAGAAAATGGTTATTTCCCTGATGCATTTATCAATATGCTTTCTTTCTTAGGATGGAACCCCGGTACCGAACAAGAGTTATTTTCGATGGACGAATTGGTTGCAGCATTTACCCTTGAACGTGTAAATAAATCTGGCGCCAAATTTGATTTTGATAAAACAAAATGGTTCAATCAACAATATCTAAGAGCACATAGTAATGAAGAGTTGGCAGCCTTATTAATCCCAATATTGAAGGAAAACGGATTGTTTTTTAACCCTGAAACACTTCCTGCTATTTGTGAGTTGATGAAAGAACGCTCCACTTTTGTTGCCGATATGCTAGAAGAAGGAAGGTTCTTTTTTGAAGCACCAACTTCGTACGATGAAAAAACGGTAAAGAAAAAATGGAAGGACAGTACTCCCGCCATTGTTACCGAGCTAAAAGAACTCTTCAGCGCAATGGACGATTTTAGTTCTGCTGCTATTGAAGCTTGTTTTTCTGAGTTTCTTGCTAAAAAAGAATTGGGATTTGGACAAGTAGGTCCAGGTTTTAGATTGGCGGTAACCGGAAAAGGAATGGGACCTTCTATGTTTGATATTTGTAGTATTCTTGGTAAATCAGAAGTGGTAAACCGTATGGAAACCGCATTAAAAAACATTGCATAATGGGAACCATTGTAGTTCAAGGTATAAAAACCTTCTCGTACCACGGTTGTTTAGACGAAGAAGGAAAAGTAGGTACACATTACAGCATTGATGTACATGTAAACACCGATTTTTCTAAGGCTATAGTTTCTGACGAACTGGAAGATACGGTAGATTATAGCGCATTATCGCTGATTGTACAAGAAGAAATGGCAATTCGTAGTAAATTGATAGAACATGTAGGGCAGCGCATTATTAACAGAATGTTACAAGAAATTGCAGGAATAAACGACTTAAGCTTACATATCACAAAGATTTCTGCTCCCATACAGGGAGAAGTAGACAGCGTGAAAGTAATTATGCATGGCTAAGGTCAAAGCAAAAGAATGCGCGCGTTGTAGTGCTCCATTTTCTTGCCAACAAGAGACAGGTTGCTGGTGTACCAAGCATAAAGTAACTTTAGAAAAGCTAAAATATTTGCATTTACAGTATGCAAACTGCTTGTGTCCAGATTGTCTTGTTTCCTTTGCCAATACAAGTGAAAATAAGACTTGCGACAATAAAGTGAATTAGCTAAGTTTGCGGCTTATTAATGGTCACGTGGCCGAGTGGCTAGGCAATGGTCTGCAAAACCATGTACAGCGGTTCGAATCCGCTCGTGACCTCCACAAAAAAACCCGTCTTGGTAAAACCAAGACGGGTTTTTTGATTTTTATACATTTCGGTTCTATCTCACACGTAATTCGACATTGTATCGTTTAACCTCCCATATTGTCTAGAAAAACACAATTGCCACACTCCTTAAACCATAATAGTTTATGAGCTTATACACCCCATTTGGCAGGGTTAAAATGCTACATTTGAGCGTAGTTAATAATAACCACTAGTTAGGGGGAATAAAAAAATTGGAGAAAATTGTAAAAATATATTTGTTACTAAGGCCTAAACGCTACAACACGATAATCTCTTTAATTGTAGGCGTGGGTTTAACATTATTATCAAAACCTTTTTGGTTAGATCTATTAAATCTTGGTATAGAGAGCACAAATGAAAACTTCAAAAACATTTATATTCCAGTAATTGGAAAGTATGATTGGTTAATTGGCCTCTTCATAATTATAATTGCACTAATTTATAACACATACAACAGATTACTTGAGTTGAAATTTAATCAAGTAGAAAAAGCAGAGTACTTAAATATAGTAGAAACAAAATGCTCTTCATTTTACGAGGTATGCAAATTAATTTTTCCCATTCTAAAAGACAATCAATACATTTTCAAAACGGTTGGACCAAATTCTGGTGCTGAATTCTCAGATTTACTGAGGACAGATATGACTATGTGGTACAAATACAGAAGCGAAACAATCATACCAAACAATGAGAAAATAAAATCGATATTGATAGAAAATAAGTCTCTATTTGATCGAGAAAAATCTGAATTGGCAGATCAAATGATAATGCATATAGATGCTGTTCAAGAACATACGATAAATGAAGAGTTTGATTATTCGCAACATCGTTTCCCAACAGATTTCTGCGATTTAATAACAAAAGAATGTTACAATTCTTCTGTCAATTCAGCGCATCTATTGAAGAGAAAAAAATGGGTCAAAAAACGATTATTAAAACAAGTTAAAAATGAATGGTACTTATTCGGTTCATCTCTTTTCATTCCAGAAAAAGCAAATGATTTTGATATAGTTATACTGTTTGATGTTATGCTAAATAAAAGACATTTAAAAGATATTGAAATTCTAAAGATGGACTTTAAACTTAAATTTAAATCTAATCTTCACCTTACTCCTTTCCAAAAAAACGAAAAGGTCTTATTTGAAGAATTCATATCATATAACACATATAAATTAAAAGGAAATGGGTAAAGATTTACATTATTCAATCAGACCCTTCATTGAAAGAGCATTAATGAACCATAGTGCTGTAAAATCAATTGAATCGGCAGATTCTGATGAGTTCTACGCATATAAAATTAAAAGAAATTTTGGTTACTCCGATTTAATAATTGTACTTAGTGATGATTATAATTTCAATCATTATTCCTATTTAAACAAACCCAGTTTATTAAACAATGGTGGATTCTTTCTCGTTGCAAAACAAGAAGGAAGATGTATAGAACGTAATGAATTAGATGATGAAATTTCAGTTGGTAAAATTGGAAGACTGATGGGTGCATTACATAAAAATGATTCCTGGACATACGAACCTCCAAAACCAGAAAAAAAATCCCCCTAACACTGCCTATAGTTAATGTGGGTTTTGGTAGTAAATTGAAATTTTAAAGCAATTAATTAACACCGCTAAATATTTGATTTAGCTTTTAAAAGTAAATTAAGTTAAAAACAAAATACAACGCTTTGGCTCAGTGCAAAACTGAAAGTTAAGTGAGTTAAAATCCGCTACTACTCATACACGAGACCGTTAGCAATAAAAATATAATATTAACCTATGAAAATTTTACCCCCACTTATAATCATTATTGTCACTATTATCTTAGTAGCAATAAATGAGTTTACTGAAATGACTTTTATTAAGGACTTTGCTTTAATATTTATTATCGCGGGTATGTTCCTGGGCTTTGGGCTCACAAAACTAGCTGATAAACCAAAAAGCTAAAAATGAAATTTTAAATAACTTATAATAACTATTTTGCTTTTTTAGTTTAAGCACCTCCACTACTCCACCAATCCACCCCAATTTTAGAACCATTATATTTGGTTTCAATGCCATTTTCGTAAAAACCTGTAAAAATGGACGACATATATTACAGTCTAACTACTTACAGTTCTGATGAAAATTTAAATACTCTATTGCTAAAAAAGAATATTGAAAAATATGTCACAATTTATAATACGTTTAAAGTTATCGTCCAATATAAATGGAGTAGCTGTGCAGAATAAAACATTTTAAATAACTGAATACAAATTACATATGAAAAAATTAAGTTTTCTTGACAGTAATCTAACCCTTTGGATATTTTTTGCAATGGCTTTTGGAGTTGGACTTGGATATTTTATTCCAACATTTCCAAACATTATAAACTCATTGAGTAGCGGAACAACAAATATTCCAATTGCAATCGGTTTGATTTTAATGATGTATCCACCTTTGGCAAAAGTCAACTATGCCCTATTACCAAAAGTTTTTAGGAATACAAAAATTCTTTCTATTTCACTTATTCTAAATTGGATAATTGGTCCTGTTTTAATGTTTGTTTTGGCAATTACATTTTTGCATGATTATCCAGAATATATGGTCGGACTTATTTTGATTGGTTTGGCTCGTTGTATTGCAATGGTTTTGGTTTGGAACGACCTTGCAGAAGGAAGTAGCGAATATGGAGCAGGTCTAGTTGCATTAAACACTATTTTTCAGGTATTTGCATACAGTTTTTATGCGTGGATTTTCATAACAGTTCTTCCACCATATTTTGGATTTGATGGTGCTATTATAGATATTTCAATCGGAACAATTGCAGAAAGTGTTGCCATTTATTTAGGTATTCCGTTTGTAATGGGAATTTTAAGCAGACTAATATTGGTAAAACTTAAAGGCGAAGATTGGTACACTAAAAAGTTTATTCCGGCTATTTCGCCAATGACATTGATTGCACTTTTGTTTACGATTGTGGTTATGTTCTCACTAAAAGGAGAATTAATTGTGGAAATCCCAATGGATGTTTTAATCATTGCAGTTCCTTTACTTATCTATTTTACATTAATGTTTATCATTGGATTTTTCGTTACCAAAGCAACAGGAGCAGAATACGACAAAACAGCAGCAGTCGCTTTTACAGCAGCCGGAAATAATTTTGAATTAGCGATTGCAGTTGCAATAGCAGTTTTTGGTCTAAATTCAGGACAAGCATTTGCAGGAGTAATTGGTCCTTTAGTTGAAGTTCCTGCATTGATTTTATTAGTTCGTGTTTCTTTTTGGTTGCGGAAAAAATATTACGGAAAAGCCAAAGCTTAAAGCCAAGCTGAATGAAAAAATATAGTAGATAACAATGTATAAAAGCAATAGCGGTTTGGGTGTATACTCAAACCGTTTTTGCTTTAAATTAAGTATATTGCTATTCAGAAGGAAAGAGAACTTAGTGCGCCACTGTTCTTATACTAAACGTTAGCAATAAACTTAAAAAAATATAATATTAACCTATGAATAAGAAAATTTTACCTCACTTGTAATCATTATTGTGGCCATTATCTTAGTCGCAATAAATGAGTTTACTGAAATGACTTTTCTTAAGAATTTTGCTTTAATATTTATTATATCTGGTATGTTCCTGGCCTTTGGTTTCACAAAACTAGCTGATACATTAAAAAGCTAAAAATGAAATTATAAATAGTTTATAACAACTATTTTACTTTTTTAATTTAAGCACCTCCACTACTCCACCAACTCCACTCCAATTTTGGAACCATTGTATTTGGTTTCAACGCCATTTTCGTAAAAAACTGTAACTATCAATAGTCCGGATATTTCGTAGTATTTCCAGGCACCAGTTTTCCTACCATAAAAATAAGAACCACTTACACGAATTTTACTATTTGGATAATACCAAGTATGATTGTTGTGTTTAATTCCATCTATATAAGAACCATTGAATTGTAAGTAACCTCCTTCGTAAAAATAATTCCATTCTCCAGTCATTAAACCATCCTTGTACCTACCTACTTCTTTATGATCGTTCAGTTCATATATCCATCTTCCATCTTTTTGTCCTTCTATATAAGATCCTTTGGCCAATACATTTCCGAAACTATCGTATTCCACACTATTTCCAGAAAGTAAACCATTTCTATAACGTTCTTCTTTTTGCAAAATCTGTCCTTGGAAATACCATTTCCAAGATCCATCAGGGAAGTCATTTTTATAAGAACCCACTTGTTCTAAAGTACTGTCTATAAAAAAGAAATACCACTTATCCATTTTTTTATCTGCTTGGTAATTTCCTTTCGATTTTAAGGCACCTTTTTCATAATAACTTTTCCATTCGCCTTGTCTCAATCCCAACGAATCTACTGTCCCTTCTGCAATTAATACGCCCAATTGGTAAATCTGATTTAAAATAACATCACCCTTTTCGTTGAAAAGTCTATGCCCACCATCCATTTTACCATTTCTATAACCACCCATTCTTTCTACATAACCCGCTTCGTTGTAGGTTGCGGATAAACGAATTCTTCCGGCATTGGCATCATTGGTTTGTAAAACACCCATAATCCATCTTTCGTTTTTTTGCAGTCCTCCATCTTCTAAGTAATATTTAAAGTATCCATCTTTTAAATCGTTAAAATACATTCCTTCTGATTTTGTATTTTTTTTGGTATAAAATTCCATGAACAAACCTTGCTTTCTTCCTTCGCTATCGACCCGGTTAATTTTTAGGTTTTTAACCATTACACCACTACGGTATTTTTGCATGGCAAGTATGGTTCCATCAATAGCGTATTCAAAGCCTTTTCCTTGTTCAAAATTATCATCGAAGGGTACAGACCGTTTTACTTGTCCCGTAGGGTAAAACCACCTAGAAACACTATCCAGTCGTTCTTCTAGGTAAAAGAATTCGCTCAATAATAATCCTTGTTCGTATTTCCTAAAAATACCATGCTTTTTTCCTTCCTTAAAACCAATTTCTTCTTTCAACGAACCTTGGGTATCATAAAACTTCCAAAGTCCTTCTAAAGCGAAATTTAGCCTATCCCCTTGCGATTTAGGCTTGCCATCTTGGTAGAAACTTTTCCAAAAACCATCTGGCTTACCATCTACCAAATATCCTTCGCTAGCTACTTTGCCATTATTAAAAAAATACTGCTTAAATTCTCTTTTTTGAGCACTAACAGAAACACTGCTTACTAAAATAAAAACTAGAATCAAAAATGAATTACTATAGCTCATATATATATTATTATATTTTTCTTTCTTTTAAAATTCTAAAAAAAATTGGTGCTTATAATAGGGTGTTGATAGCTTGTATAAAATAATCGAATACTTCTTTCATATATGATTTCTTAAATGTTGTGAACATTACAATAAATTAAAGGGTCTTGATTATCAGGTAAATTTACACTTTGTTAACAAACATATGAAAGTTCTATTTACACACATTGTTGATTAAAATATTGCGAATTTGATGTTAGCATCGTTGTGTACAATAATGAAAACTTGTGCATAGAAATCGGCAAGTTTATATAGGTTTCTATTAAAATTAATTCCATTGGTTTTATAATTGAATTTGGCAACACTTACTTGTTGATAGTTGTGAGTAGTCGACCAATTTTATACACGCTTTTTATGTTAATAAGAAGTCGCTGTTATGAAGCTATTTATAACTCTTATTAACATTGGTTAATATTCAATGTTGAAAACCCTAAATGTTTACTTTTGCTCCACTTTCAACAATAAAATCAAGACCATGAAAATTGCAATAGGAGCTGATCACGCAGGCTACGAATTAAAAGAAAAAGTTAAGACTACTCTAGAAAAAATGGGAATAGAAGTAAAAGACTTTGGACCCTTTTCTGAAGATAGTGTAGATTATCCAGATTACGCTCATCCTGTGGCGAATGCAGTAGAAACGAGCACGCATGATTTGGGTATATTAATGTGTGGCAGCGGTAATGGTATTAATATGGCAGCAAATAAACATGCAGGAATTCGTTCTGCTTTGTGTTGGACAGAAGAAATAGCATCTATGGCGCGTTTACATAACAATGCAAATGTGTTGGCAATGCCTGCAAGGTATATATCAGAACAAATAGGATTAGATATTGTTAAGACTTTTGTTACTACAGAATTTGAAGGTGGACGTCATCAAAAAAGAATTGATAAAATTTCGTGTTAAGATGAACAAGTTATTATTATTACTAGGAGGATTGATTTCTATTGCTAGCTACGGCCAGCAAAACGAAATTCAATTAAAATATGCAGAGACCATTACTGCGGCAGACTTAAAAGAAGATCTTTTAGTTATAGCAGCCGACTCTATGGAAGGGCGCGAAACAGGAACCATTGGTCAGCAAAAGGCAGCAAAATATATTTCAGAGCATTTTGCAAAATCAGGTATTCCTGCTTATAATGGTTCTGATTACTACCAGCAATACTTCTTATATAAAAAGGGAGGATACGAAGCTACCGTTGTTATCGATAGCAACGAGTATGCTTTTCTAAAAGACTTTTATTTTTTACCAGGAGCGCCTATAACAGATATTAGCGCAACAGATTTTGTTTTTGCAGGATATGGGATAGATGATGAAGTTTATTCTGATTACAGCGCAATTGATGTAACAAACAAATGGGTACTGGCTTGGAGCGGAGAACCATTCGATAAAAAGGGCTATAGTTTAATTACAGAAGGAGAAGAGCCTTCTGAATGGTCTACAAAGTGGAGAAAGAAAGTTGCTGCAGCAAAAGAAAAAGGAGCGGCCGGAATTTTTGTAGTAGACACCAATGCAGAAAATAATGCAGAGCGCTATTCACATTATATTAAAAAAGGAAGTTTAGCGGTAGAGCCTTTCGAAAAAGAAGATCCATTTACATGTGTATTTGTTAGCTCTAAGATGGGAAGCGATTTAATGTTAGCGTCTAAAAAATCTGAAGAAAAATTAAGAGCTTATATAAGAAAGAAAGGGAAACCTGCTTCTGGTATTGTTAATGCTGATTTTTCTGTTTACATAACCTCTAAGGAGGAAAAAATTCCTGCTCAGAACGTTTTAGGTTATGTAGAGGGATCCGATTTAAAGGAAGAGGTTATTGTAATTAGCGCACACTACGACCATATAGGAGTACAAGATGGCAAAGTTTTTAATGGAGCCGATGATGATGGGTCTGGTACAGTAGCAGTAATGGACTTAGCAGAAGCCTTTGCTCAAGCTAAAGCGGACGGGCACGGGCCAAGAAGAAGCATGTTGTTTATGACGGTTTCTGGCGAGGAGATGGGATTGTTGGGTTCTACTTATTATACCAATCACCCCGTATATCCATTAGAAAATACGGTTGCCAATTTGAATATAGATATGATTGGACGTTTGGACGAAAACCATGCTGAGAACGAAAACTACATCTATTTAATAGGTTCTGATAAGTTGAGTTCTGAATTGCATGACATCAGCGAAAAAGCAAATGTTGACTATTCTAACCTAGAATTGGATTATACGTTCAACGCGCCTGACGATCCAAACCGTTTTTATTACCGTTCAGATCACTACAATTTTGCTAAGAATAACATCCCGGTGATATTCTACTTTAATGGAGTGCACGAAGATTATCACAAGCACACCGATACGGTAGATAAAATTTTATTTGATAAGATGGAAAAAATAACACGACTGGTGTTTCACACGGCTTGGCAACTGGCCAACCAAGACAAGCGAATTGCTGCTGATAAAGTCAACGATTTTAAATAGACAAAAGGCGAGGATTTGCGCTCCTTTTTTTATGAACTGACTTTTCTAATGCACCGGAAGTATATAGCAATAGGCTAAGAGTAACCTAAAGGAAGGTTTTAAAGGGGGACTACCGTGCTTATACGGGGCGTAAGTCACTTACTTGCAGTTAATTGGTTCTGATTTGGGTTATTAACAATGTATGGTTAATTTCCTATAAAGGGGGCTGTGTTTTCTCGGTCAAAGTATTTTCTATATTTAGGCGTCTAATCTTTTAAACATTATACGTTATGAAAAAAGTGATTACGCTTGCCGCATTAGTCTTTGCTTCAGTAGCAGGATTTGCACAAATGAAACCACAAGCAGGAGATTCCTCAATTGGAATTGATGCAACACCATTTTTGACCTACGCAGGAGGCTTATTGTCTAATGCAGGTGCAACAGCTCCTTCTTTTGTAGGAACAGCTGACAACCCAATTGCTATTACAATGAAGCAGATGCGCACAGACGACATGGCGATTGTAACTAGAGTTGGTTTTGGCATTACTAGTAACAGGGTTGAAGACTTAGTTGGTGATGAAACTTTAACTAATAAATTTTCTTTTGACCTTTTTGGAGGTCTTGAGAAAAGAAGAGGTGAAGGTCGTATTGTTGGTTTAGCTCGCGCGGGTGTTGCTATCTCTCAAACTGCTAATGCAGATGGAAACATTGATGTTTCTGGAGTTAATGCAACTGAGACTAAAGGTGGAAACACTTTTGCCGCTGGTGCTGGTCTTGGATTAGGTTTGGAGTATTTTATTGCTCCTATGGTTTCTTTAGAAGGTCGTTATGATGCCACTATTGGTTTCAGCTCGACTAGCGAAAGAGAAACGGATGGTAATGTTATTGAAGCTAAATCAAGTTCATTTGGTTTAGCTACAAATCCAACAGGATCTTTAATTTTGCATTTCTGGTTTAGATAATTTCTAAACAACAAATATTACGAACCCTGTCTTGGCCTAGCTGAGACAGGGTTTTTTATTTGAATACTAATTTGAAATAGAAGGGAAGGCTTGGTGAGCGGTTTTTTGATGTCTACATTGTTAAACATGTTTATCAATAAGCCTCTTACCGCTTCATTCTTGTTGGCCTTTTTCACCACAAAATCAAAGAGTTTAGGAAATCGCATCAGCTTTTGCGTCATATGACTTATGGGAAAATCCGTACCCATTTTGGTATAAATTTTACGATCGTACAGCTTCATAAAATTTTTAGAGAAATCCTTTGCCTCAAATGTTTCTAAGGCATGCAATGCTGCAATTCTTCCGCTCGTCATAGCATTCCAATTCCCACATTCGCCTGACTGTTAGGAAGTGGAAATACCCATAAATATCTAGGGAGAATATTCTTATAAAAATGTAATTCTATTAGGTTTTGTGTATCAAAGCCCAAAACATTCTCCTAGTAAACGCGCAAACCAGCCCTGTGATGCTTGGGATCCATTTCTGAGAGACCGCTAAGTTTAGCAAGGGTAGAATATGCCCCATCGGCAGCTATGATTAGTTCAGCCGTAAAGTGGTGTTCCTGAGTTGCAGCACTCACTCCTGTGTTGCTTGTTTTTAGCTTTTTTAAGCCGCTCCCTTCTAAAATAGTTATGTTGGGGCGTTTTATCACTTCAAGAAACAGGAAGTTATCGAAATCAATTCGCAATAAAGGCAGGGTCATCTATGCCGTAGTTTGATTTTGGTAAACCAATGTCCAAAAACGAATGCTTTTGGTTCATGTTTTTTTTAGGAAAGACATCGAACTTATTTACAAGGCCAGACTCTAAACGATTCACTTCGAAAGTTACATTTCCACTAATAGCGTCTCCGCATATCTTATCTCTAGGGAAACTAGCCTTGTCGAGAAAGGCAACACTTAGATTGGTTTTGGCAATATTTAATGCCGCTATACAGCCTGCTGGACCAGCACCAACAATAATTACATCAAAGTGTTTTGGCATTATTTAGTAGTGTCTGCTAACACCTTAAGATAGTCTTGAACCTTGTCGTTAGGTACTAACATGGCTAAATTGTATTGCATAATTTTCCAGCCTTCTGCGGTCCTCACCATAACCCCAGAACCTCTACAGGCATCCATCCAAGTATCTAACAGCTCATTAAACCAAGCTGTTTTTCCATCTTCAGAAAAAAATATCATTCTCGAATGTGGCTTAAATGCCCAAGCAGGAGCAGTATTAAAATGGGGCTTCGAAAAATTGTAGAAAGTTGTTTTATCCCAGTTTTCAAGAGCATCAGTCCCTAAAAAGTATCCATTGGGATGGATGTAGTTGAAATAGACTTCTAAGTCTGCTTCACTTGCAGCAGCATGCCACAAATCTAGCGTAGCATTAATTTCTTGTTTGGCAACACTTTCATCTACTTTTGGGGCTTGGCATCCGCTTACCAGTAGAGCTAAAACAGTAACAATAGAATACTTCAATTTCATGGGAGTTTGTTTTTTTGGGTGGCATTTTATTTCCTCTAAGAATTGCTGCTTGGAATCTTGAAAACTGTTGACATGAATGTTTCTACCGCTCCCGAAATGGCCAAATCTTACATAGAAGCAACCGTTTTCTCTCTGCTTCTAAGTCCAACCACAGAAAGTTTAATGTTTCTAACTTTCCCTCTTTGCTCCTGAAGCTTCATTCTATCTATTTTGGTTATTTCAAGGTCTTTGGTTCCTTTGTTTTCTACATGTCAATCTACTATCATGTTACTATGCGCAAAGATACCTCCAAATTGAAGCAGCATTTTTTTAATAACAGCCTGACCGTTTAACGAGAGGGACATTAAAATAAATGTCAATGGTAATAAATACTTCATAAACAGAGGTTCTCTGCGATTACAAAAATAGAAAAAGCACCTGTTAGAATAGAGTCCTTAAATAAAATAAAAAAACCCTCTACTCTTAAGTTAGAGTAGAGGGTTTTAAGGATGAGGTAATTTAGATTAACGCATTGAAAATTGAGTCGTTCCAATTAAAGCATTATCAGCATAAACTTCTGCAGCATAAGTACCAGTAGATACAGAACCTTCTTTAACCGTTGCATACATGCAAACAGCTAAGGTTTGGTTTTCGTAATACACTTCTTTAGAAGCGCTAAAGGGTAATTTAGTATTGTTGAAATTAAAGTTGTTTCCAGTTGAAGCAACAACATTTCCGGCAGGGTCAACAAAACGGATGTAAACGGTTTTGCTTTCTTTTTCTGCAATCATGTTTTTACTTAAAGTAAAACAAGCTTTCAATTTCTCTGTACTATTTGCTCTGTCAGTATCTCTTTCTGTACCAGTAATGAAACGAGATTTTACACCCGTTGCAGTTAAACCATCAGCAGACAACGTTTTCCCTAAAGCAATTTTTTGTGCCAATACAGTGTTTTCTGTGCTTAATACAGTGTTTGCTTGGGTAGATTTAACTAAACTATCACCTGCTAATGCTAAATCCGCTTCTAATAAAGCGTTTGCTTCTAACAAAGAATCAGCTCTTTCCAATAAAACCTTACGTTCTTTACGTAATCTTCTTGCTTCTCTTTTGTATCGTTGTAGGCTATTAATATCAGTACTCAACAGATTAATAGAGTCTAATAGGCCAACAATTCTTGAGCGTTCTGCAATTAAAGTTGCATCAGCGCTATCCTTTCCGATCAACAAAACATCATACTGAGTTTTCATAGCAGATAAATCAGAAGTTAGATCTGTTTTTTCAGCTGTTAAATCAGAATTGTTAGTTTTTTCGTTGTACAACATTCCTGCAGCTACAATCAATAATAAAAGCAGTACAATAATCAATACTCTTGATTTCTGACCTGTGTTTGCTGGTTGATTTTCCATAATAGGTTTTTTCTTACAATTGTTTTAACTTGTCGTGTTTGACAACATTTTAATTGTCTGCAAAAGTACAGGAAATATTTTCCCTGTTAAAATGCTTTAATTAAAACCCAAAACCGTGCATGCTTTATCCATTCTTAAGCGCTATTCTAGCGATTTTGTAAATTTATTTTACCCTGATTTATGTGTTTCATGTGGTCGTAAATTGCTGTTTTCTGAAAGCCATTTTTGTTCTTTCTGCAAGCATCAAATGCCTCGTTCTGGCTATATAAATACGCGTAATAATGCTGCCGAAAAAATATTTTATGGCAGAATACCAGTACATTCGGCAGCATCGGCTTACTTATTTCATAACAAAGGGAGGATTCAAAAAGTGCTGCATGCTATAAAGTATAAAGGACAAAAAGACACCGCATTTGTATTGGGTCAATTATTAGGAAAGGAGTTAAAGAAATCCAATAGATTTTCTTGTTGCGATACGATTGTTCCTGTGCCACTTCATCCCAAAAAGCTAAAAATTAGAGGTTATAATCAATCAGAATGGCTAGGAAAAGGCCTTTCAGAGGGCATGGAAGTACCTTTAAATACGTCTTTGATAAGTAGAAATAGATACAATAATTCCCAAACTACTATCAATAAATACGATCGTTGGCTAAACGTTGAAAATGCGTTTCAGTTAAATCAAAATGCAAGCTTAAATGCGAAACACATTCTCTTGGTAGACGATGTTTTAACATCAGGGGCAACACTAGAAGCATGTGGGAGGGAGCTTTTAAAGATTCCTAATTCTAAACTAAGTCTATTTACACTAGCCTTTGCCGATTAGTTTTCAATTATATTTGGTGCCATGAATAAAGCCCTTTTACAAATTCTTACACTATTCTTATTTACCGCTTGTGCTACAGTAGTTAATCCTGATGGCGGGCCTAAAGATGAAAGAGCACCAGAGTTAATGGAAGTAAGTCCATCTAATTTTTGTGTCTACTTTGAGGCTAAAACTATCAAGTTTGTTTTTGACGAATACATAAAGGTTAAAAACCTAGAGGCAGAATTGGTTAGTTCTCCGCCTATGAAAACACCCAAGGCAATTGTAAAAGGAAGGTTACTGCTAGTTACTTTAGAAGACAGCATTAAAGCCAATACTACCTATACCTTAAATTTTGGAAATGCTATTGTCGACCTTAACGAAGGCAATCCAATTGAAGATTTTAAGTACACATTTTCTACAGGGAGCTTTATAGATTCTTTGAGCCTACAAGGAATAATTAAGCCTATTTATGAAATGGATTTACCCGAAAAAATGTGGGTAATGGCTTATAAAAAGGTCGCATGGATGGATAGTATTCCATACTTACGAAAGCCAGATTATTTGAGCAGGGTTAAGAACCGTCTTTTTAGACTGGAGAACATGAGCGCAGGAGAATATCAGTTGATTGCTTTTGAAGATAAAAACAAGGATTATTTATTGAACGACAACGAGTTTCAAGGCTTTGCAAAGGACTCAATTTTCGCAAATTTAGACTCTGCCATTATCAATATTGACTGTTACCAGCCCGAACCAATACTTAGCTTTAAGGGCATTGTTCAGAAAAAGTACGATCAATTGGATTTCGGATTTAATAGAGAAATATTTGAAGAAGATTCCTTGTCCATTTTCTTAATCAACAAATCGCTAGAGGCAAAGAAGCAGCAGCACTATACTGATAAAGATTCGGCCTTTATACGGCTTAGTGTGGGGTTTGACTCGTTAAATGTTTTGATAGGAACAGCAAATCAGATAGATACTGTAGTCTGGTTTCCTAAAAAAATAGATACAGTAGCGGTTCGTTTAAAATTTGAATCTTTAAAAAAACTGAATTATTTGGATACATTTTGGGTAAAAACCTCAACCCGGTTTGACAGCCTAAATACGGATAAAATCAGTTTGAAATCGGATTCAGTCGATTTGGAATTTACCATTAAGAAGGAACCTAAAAGATTTGCTATTCTATTTCCCTACCAAGGAGCAAGGGCCTATATGGTACTTGCAGATAAAGGTGCTATTGTACATAATTTAGGAATTACCAACGATAGCCTAGGAACCGTTTTTACTTTAAAGGAAAAGGAAGAATTTGGAACATTAAAACTTTCCTCTTCCCTAAAAAAACCAATGTTGATTCAATTAATTGACGGTAAAAATAAGGTAGTTAAAAGCGTTATTGTTACTCAATTTCCGTGCTACTTTGACGCTTTGCTGCCAGGTAAATATAAGTTACGATTGATTAACGATGCGAACGAAAATGGAAGGTGGGATGCGGGTGATTATTTAAAAAATAAAAAACCAGAGCCTTGCGAATATTACAAAGAGCCAATTGAAATTAGAGCCAATTGGGATGTAGAGGTTCTTCTGGATTAATCAATGCTAAAAGAGTCTCTATCTTTTTGAAAGCTGATCTTTTCCCGAATCGTTTCAAGTTGGGTATAATCAATTTCTATGCACATTGCCGTTACATTTTCTTGCAGAGCACATAATGTGTCTCCCATAGGAGAGATGACCGCACTTTGGCCTGTATAGGTCATTCCAGAGGGGTCTGTTCCTGTTCTATTTACACCAACAACAAAACATTGATTTTCTATTGCTCTAGCCCTTAAAAGCACTTTCCAAGCCTCAATTCTTGGTTTAGGCCAGTTTGCAACATAAATCATTAAATCTGTATTTTCATCATTTCTGCTCCATACCGGAAAGCGCAGATCATAACAAACCAAAGGTCTTATGTTCCAGCCTAGGTAAGAAATAATAATTTGCTTGTTGCCTTTATCAAATTGGGTTTCTTCTTTGGCTAAAGAGAAAAGATGCCTCTTGTCGTAAGAGAATAGTTCTCCGTTTGGCTGAGCCCAAATAAATCGATTAAAAGTCTTTCTGGATGAGCGAATTAAGAGGCTGCCGCAAACTACGGACTGGTGTTTTTTAGCAACAGAAAGCATCCAATTAACGGTAGGCCCATCCATGGTTTCTGCAAGAGTTTTGTCAATTGCAAAACCCGTGTTAAAAGTCTCAGGTAAGATATGAATGTCCGCTTCTGGAGCAGTGTTTATCACCTTTTCTATTTCAGTACAATTCTTTG
>JBLHRE010000001.1:0-44017 GCA_047625765.1 Flavobacteriales bacterium | reverse complement strand
AAAGAAGCTTTCTTTGGTGTAATCAGCATGAAAATCAATAGTCTTTTTAAAAATTACAAATAATACGCGATGAAACGTACACTTATCAAGAATGCACAAATAGTAAACGAAGGGAAAATTATTGTTGGAGATGTGCTTATTGAAGGTGAGCGTATTGCTAAAATTGGCCAAACCATTTCGGTGGATGGTACCTGCAGAGAAATAAATGCAGAAGGGAAGTATTTAATTCCTGGAGTAATTGATGACCAAGTGCATTTTCGCGAGCCTGGTCTTACGCATAAGGCTACCATCGCATCAGAAGCAAAGGCCGCTGTTGCAGGAGGAATTACTTCCTTTATGGAAATGCCAAATACAGTTCCAAATGCCTTAACTCAAGAATTATTAGAAGACAAATACCAAATAGCTGCAAAAGGCTCTTTGGCAAACTATTCCTTTTTCATGGGTGCTTCTAACGACAACTTGCAAGAAGTCCTTAAAACCAATCCAAAAAATGTTGCTGGAATAAAAGTCTTTATGGGATCGTCTACTGGTAATATGCTAGTAGACAAAGAAGCCGTTTTAGAGCAGCTGTTCATCAATAGCCCTATGCTTATTGCTACACATTGCGAAGACGAAGCAACGATTCGTAAAAATACCGAAATCTATAAGGCAAAGTATGGCGAGGATGTCCCTATGCGATGTCATCCAGAAATAAGAAGTGTAGAGGCTTGTTATCTGTCATCATCAAAAGCAGTGGCCTTGGCTAAAAAAACCAATGCAAGATTACACGTCTTACATATTTCAACTGCCAAGGAAACAGAACTTTTTAGAAACGACATTCCTCTAAAAGAAAAGAGAATTACAGCCGAAGCATGTGTGCATCATCTTTGGTTCGATGATTCGCAATACGATACCAAAGGCTCTTTTATCAAATGGAACCCAGCGGTAAAATCTAAAGCAGACCAAGAAGGTATTTGGAAAGCTTTGCTGGATGATAGAATTGACATTTTAGCGACAGATCACGCTCCGCATACTCTGGAAGAAAAATCTGGAACATACTTCAACGCTCCATCTGGAGGGCCATTGGTACAACACCATCTACCAGCAGTTTTAGAGTCGGTTTTACAAGAGCGCATTACTATGGTTAAGGCTGTAGAAAAAATGTCTCATGCCCCTGCCGATTGTTTCCAAGTGGCTAACCGAGGATTTATTAGAGAAGGCTACCAAGCAGATTTGGTTTTGGTTGACCCTAAAAACCCTTGGACTGTTTCTAAAGACAATATTCTGTATCAGTGTGGCTGGTCTCCTTTCGAAGGGCAAACTTTCCAGAACAAAGTGGAGAAAACTTTCGTTAATGGTCATCTCGTTTATGACAATGGAAATTTTGACGAATCCGTGTTGGGTCAGCGCTTGACATTCGAAAGATAAATCATGGAACTTATTTTTATTTACAATGCTGGCTCAAGTGTTTTTGAGGTGGTAAGTGATTTTGCGCACAAAATATTTTCACCCAAAACCTACAATTGCGACCTGTGTAGTTTAACTCATGGTAATTTTGGAGAGAAAAAAGAATGGAAAGCATTTATTGCCAGTTTAGAAATGCCAGTAAACTTCTACCACAAAGACACATGGGAGGAAACCTCTGATTACAAATCAACCAGCTATCCAATCGTCTTATTAAAGGATAAAGATGGAATCAAAGAGCTAATGGGTTCTAATGAAATATCGAAACAAGGAAATATCGGAGATTTGATTTTAGCTTTGAAAAAGGCTTTGCCCAAACAATAGAATTACAATTTCCAAGGACAAAAAAATCCCACTCAGTTAAGGTTAAACCGAAACAGAATGGGATTTATATATTTATTGAAAAGCGCTTAAAGGTCTAAGCCTTTTTTTGCATCTCCATTCATTAAGATATTGATTGGGTCTTCCAAAGCCTCTTTAACAGCGACTAAGAAACCAACAGATTCTTTACCATCAATAATTCTGTGATCGTAAGACACTGCCACATACATTATAGGTAAAATAACCACTTCTCCATCAACAGCCATTGGGCGTTGTACGATATTGTGCATTCCTAAAATAGCAGACTGTGGAGGGTTGATAATTGGCGTAGACAACATAGAACCAAATACACCACCATTGGTAATGGTAAAGGTACCACCTAACATATCGTCAATTTCAATTTTCCCATCTCTTGCTTTAATAGCCAATCGCTTGATGTCTGCCTCAATTTCGTTGAAATTCATCAACTCTGCATTACGCACAACTGGTACCATTAATCCTTTTGGAGAACTAACCGCAATTCCAATATCATTGTAATCGAAAGAAATAACATCCGTTCCATCGATCTGAGAATTCACATCAGGAAACATTTTAAGCGCACGTGTTACCGCCAAAGTAAAGAAAGACATAAAGCCTAAACCTACTCCGTGCTTCTCTGTAAATGCTACTTTGTATTGTTTACGTAGATCCATGATAGGCTTCATGTTCACTTCGTTAAAAGTGGTCAACATAGCCGTTTCATTTTTCACCGCAACCAAGCGTTCCGCAATTTTTCTACGTAATGATTTCATCTTCTTACGCTCTTCACCTCTAGGACCATGACCGGTTCCACGAGCCGCAACAGCATTCTCGAAATCTTCGTTGGTAACTCTTCCACCTTTACCACTTCCCGCAGGAATAGCAATTCCAGCTTCAGCCATTTTCTTGCGCGTACCTGGGCCAGCATGGCCTGTTGCATAAGAAGTTTCCGTTGCAACTGGCATTGGATTTGGAGCTGCAGCCGCAGGTGCAGCATCAGACTTAGGAGCTGGCGCAGCAGAGCCTTCGGCAGATGTATCGATAGTACATACTATCGAGCCTACTTCAACAGCTTCTTCTGCAGCTACTAAAATTTTAATGGCACCGCTTTCTTCCGCTGCCAATGTTAATGTTGCTTTATCAGAGTCGATCTCACAGATCTCCTGATCTTTGCTAACATATTCGCCATCTTCAACTAACCAGTTGGCGATTTCTACCTCCGAAATAGATTCTCCCGGACTAGGGACTTTCATTTCTACTATCATGACAGGATCTATCTTGATTAAATTTCAAATACTTTTCCAATAAGCTCTGCCTGACGTGCTGCTGCACGTTTGCTAGAACCAGATGCTGGCGCTGCACTTGCGCTACGCGCAACACATTGCCAAGGGATATGACGCCAGTGACGCAATATATGCGACCAAGCTCCCATGTTTTCGGGCTCTTCTTGTGCCCAAATCCATTTTACATCATTCCCATATTTCTCTACCAAGGCTGCAAATGCTTTTTCGGGCATTGGGTACAACTGTTCCATACGAACAATAGCCACATCCGTTAATCCTCTTTGCTCGCGTTCCTCTATTAATTCGTAATACAATTTACCAGAAACCATTACAACCTTGGTTGCAGCAATAACGGTAGTATCGTCAATTAATTCTTGGAATTTACCTTGTACTAAATCTTCTAAAGGAGAAACACACTTAGCATGACGCAATAAACTCTTTGGTGAAAATACGACCAATGGCTTTCTAAAATCACGTTTCAGCTGTCTACGTATCAAGTGAAAAAAATTGGCAGGCGTGGTAACATTTGCCATCTGCATATTATTCTCTGCACACATGTGTAAGTAGCGTTCCATCCTAGCACTAGAGTGTTCTGCTCCCTGCCCTTCGTAACCATGTGGCAATAACATCACCAATCCGTTCTGCACCTTCCACTTATCTTCTGCCGCACTTATAAACTGGTCGATAATAATTTGACAACCATTAGAGAAATCTCCAAACTGTGCTTCCCAAACCGTTAAACTATCAGGTGTTGCCATGGCATAACCATAATCAAAACCTAAGACCCCATATTCTGATAAACATGAGTTGTAAATACTAAACTGTGCCTGTTCTGGCCCAATCTCGTTTAACAAACAAATTTCTTCTTCAGAATCTTCTACTTTTAAAATTGCATGACGGTGAGAGAAGGTTCCTCTCTCTACATCCTGTCCGCTAATACGCACCGAATGCCCCTCGGTAAGTAAAGAACCATAAGCCATTAATTCGGCCATACCCCAATCTAATGAGTTGCTTTCTTCAATCATCCTCTTTCTATCCGCTAATAATTTTCGCGTTTTCTTGAAAATGTTTTTCCCTTCAGGTAAGGTATATATGGTATTTGCAATATTTTTTAATTCTGCTTCTGCCATTCCTGTTTCAGGAGAGCTATCGAAATCCGAATCTTGCGCATCAATCTTTCCTTCCCATTCTTTGGCTAGGAAAGGAGTGATTTTAGCGCGTTTTTGGCGTTTTGCTTCACCAAAATTCTCTTCCAACATAGCCTTAAATTCGGCCTCCATCTCCTTAACAATATTTGCCCCAACCACCTCATCAGCCATCAGCTTTTGATTGTAGATTTCTCTTGGATTGGCGTGGGTAGCTATTGCTTTATATAATAATGGCTGTGTAAAACGAGGTTCATCACCTTCGTTATGTCCATACTTTCTGTAGCATAACAAATCAAGGAAGACATCCTTCCCATACCTTTGTCGGTATTCAATTGCAAACTCTACAGCATGTACTACCGCCTCAACATCGTCTCCGTTGATGTGCATTACTGGACACAAAGTTGTCTTAGCAACATCGGTACAATAAGTACTAGAACGTGCATTTAAGTAGTTGGTTGTAAATCCAATCTGATTGTTAATCACCAAATGAATTGTACCTCCCGTTCCGTATCCGTCTAATTGTGCCATTTGAAGCACTTCATACACAACACCTTGTCCTGCAATTGCAGCATCTCCATGAATCAAGATAGGAACTACCTTAGAAGCGTCTCTATTGTACTTATGGTTAATTTTAGCTCTTACAATCCCTTCTACCACAGGATCAACTGCTTCTAAATGCGAAGGGTTTGGCGCTAAAGTAATTTCTACCTTCTTTTTGTTATCTGTCTCTACCGATGAAGTATATCCAAGGTGGTATTTTACATCACCATCAAACAATGCTTCCTCAAACTCTTTACCCTCAAATTCGGTAAAAATATCTCGGTATGTTTTATTGAAAATATTTGTCAAAACATTCAAACGGCCACGATGTGCCATTCCCACTACAAACTCATCAACACCCAGAGCAGCACCTTTTTCTATAATCGCATCTAGGGCAGGTATTGTAGATTCCGCCCCTTCCAAAGAAAAGCGCTTCTGTCCAACATATTTGGTATGTAAGAAACTTTCGAAAGCAACCGCTTGGTTCAACTTTCTTAAAATTTGTTTTTTCTGTTCTGGTTGGAAGTTTGGCTCATTTCCGTTTTTGTGTAGTCTGTTCTTTATCCACTCGCGCTCTTCAACTTCACGGATATACATAAACTCAACACCAATAGATTGGCAATAAACACCTTCTAAATGCTGAACAATTTTTCTTAAGGAAACAGGACCCAAGTTGACTTCTGTCCCTGCTTGAAATATAGTATCTAAATCATCGGAAGAAAGTCCAAAGTTCTCCAGTGCCAAGTTTGGACTGTATTTTCTTCGCTCTCGAACGGGATTTGTTTTGGTAAACAAATGGCCCCTTGTTCGGTATCCGTCTATTAACTCTAAAATGCGGAATTCTTTAGTAACGCTTTCGGGAACCACCTCTTCGGCAACCTCACTATAGACTTCTCTAGCAAAGTCATATCCTTGAAAAAAGCTTCTCCAACTTGGTTGAACGGCATCTGGACTGACCAAATACTGTTCGTACACTTCTTCTACAAAAGCTCCATTTGCACTTCCTAAAAAGGAAAATCTATCCATAATTAGCTACGAAAAATTTTGACAAAAGTACACCCTTTTTTACAAGGAGTAAAGCGAGTGGATGTGTTTTTTACACTTCAAAAGAACCAAATGAATTACATCAAATCCGAATAATACCAAGCCGCTTATTTTTGGCTATATCGTTGTCTTAAAAGAATTTTTTGAATACACCTTCTTAATATGCCATGTGCCATTATTTCTGATGGCATCATTTCTGGATAGACCATTTCTGCTTTAGCTATTGCTATCTCTGGTACATCTACTCGATATAGGCCTTGCGCTAAAACTTCCGGGTCTTTTTCCATAAAATGAATTACCCAGCCATTTAACAACTCATACATCTCTTTGTATGCTAGCTCTACCGATGATTTCCAAACAAATGGAATTTCGCCCCAAAGCAAATCTTTGCTGATTTGAGCTACAACCTTATCCCAAGACGTTTGATGCTCTAGTGACATTATCTCGTTTTCTGTTACTATAATATCTTTAAAACTAACAGCCATAAATTCCTAATAATCGGGTGAATCCATCGCTAAACATGCAAAACAATATCAAGCCTATTAATGAAACAAAGATGGTTAATTCTATGGTCTTGAAATAGCCATAATTTGGGCCTTCGGCTAAAAAAATAAAAAGGGTTAAAAGCAACATATAAGGGAGTATCACCATGTTACTTACATCCTCCTGCTCGACTACATTCCCTTCTTTTACTTGAATATCCCTAACCACCTCTAGCAAAGGAGTGTATTCTACCCAAGCCATGGGGTTCGTTTGAAAGTATTTGTATTGATACGCACCTACTTCCCACTCTTGGTAACAGACTTCTGCGAAGTATCTTTTGTAGGTTCCATATCCTTGAACTTGGAATGTTTCAACCCTAGTACTACTTACCGTAACCAGCTCCGTTTTATTAGGTAGAATTTGATCTAAAAAAAGAAAAAAGCCTAAGGCTACACTAAGTGCAGCATAAGCCATAACCAACTTATAACTAATGGTTTTCTTAAAATTATCGTAACGTATTTCTTGTTGTCGAAATTCCTTAGCCATCTTATCGGAATGCTTTCTTCTTGCATCCAATTTGGCCTTAACCCGCTCTTCCGAAGTGTAAGGTCTTTCGTGCTTATCCCTTTCGGTTTTCCCTTGTGGATTCGTATATCTAGGCTTTTTTACTTTTATTCTTTTGTACAAGGCTTTGCCTTCGTATAAGATTTCGTAGGCCTCTAAAACTTCTTGAAATTGTTCTTTAGCCTTGGGAGCAGCGTTGCGATCGGGGTGTAATTGCAAAGCTTTTTTTCTGAAAGCTTTTTTTATTTCTTGTTTTGTTGCCCCTGGCTTAATGCCCAATATGTGGTAAAACCGTTCGATACTATAATCTTATACTTCTCGCACTTTCACAAAGGTTGCTAGCTCTCTTAAAACAGATTTTTTGTCTTCGGCAACATCAATTATATCTAAATAAGAAATGGCTTTAGAATAATGTTCTTCCATTTCCTGCTCAGCCAAAGTGCGGATATTTAACACTTTGTATAATGAAGTAACACCACCAACCTTATCAAATGGCGTGTGATTACCATGTAACAAATCATATAACTCTTGCTTTTGCTGTGGAGTAGATTGCTCCATAGCCTTTAAAAGCAAAAAGGTTTTTTTATTACTAATGATATCTCCTCCAACTTGCTTTCCAAATTTCTCCTGGTCTGCAAAAACATCTAAAATATCATCTTGAATTTGAAAAGCTATTCCTAAATGCTTCCCAAACAAATACAAATGTTCGCCCTCTTTTTCGTCAGCTCCCGCAGTTAATGCCCCTATTTTTAAAGCAGCAGCTAAAAGCACCGCTGTTTTATAGGTAATCATTTTTATATAGGCCGGAATGGTAACATCATCAGCCGTTTCGAAATTCATATCTAATTGCTGTCCTTCGCAAACTTCGATAGCTGTCTGATTGAATAGTGGAAAAACAGAAGTCAGTAATCCTGGTTTTAGGTGCTCTAAGAATTTATAGGACTGAATCAGCATGGCGTCTCCGGAAAGAATAGCTGTGTTTATGTCCCATTTTTCGTGAACCGTATCTTGCCCTCTTCTTTTTGGCGCATTGTCCATGATATCATCATGCATCAATGTAAAATTATGGAACACCTCTATGGCCATTGCTGGGTAAATGGCATCATTTACATTGCCTCCAAACAATTCGCAAGCTAACATTACCGATACCGGGCGCATGCGCTTACCTCCAATAGACAATAAATAGCGAATTGGCTCATACAGCTCGCGAGGCTCTCCCGTTGCAGACATGCTATTTAAGGCTTGTCCGAACTCTTGTTGTAAGTCTTTAATGGAATGCATTATTCTGCTATAATAGAAATAAGGTATTCGCCATACCCACTTTTAACCAGTGGTGTGGCTAAGGCTTTTAAACCCTCCTTATTGATAAATCCTTGACGGTAAGCTACTTCTTCGACACAACCAATTTTTAATCCTTGGCGCTCTTCTATAACTTGCACAAACTGACCAGCAGCCATTAACGATTGAAAAGTACCGGTATCTAACCAAGCTGTTCCTCTATCCAAAATACCAACTTTTAAGTTGCCTTCCGATAAATATTGCTTGTTTACATCTGTAATTTCATACTCGCCTCTGGCACTTGGCTTTAATCCCTTGGCAATGGATACTACTCGGTTGTCGTAAAAATACAAGCCGGGTACTGCGTATCTAGATTTAGGTTTTATTGGTTTTTCTTCTATGGAAATAGCATTCTGATTTTCATCAAACTCCACTACTCCGTATCGTTCTGGATCTGAAACATGGTAGGCATAGACGACCCCTCCTACAGGATTGGAATTCTCTTTAAGTAAGGTTTCCATTCCTTGTCCGTAGAAGATATTATCGCCAAGAACTAAGGCCACCGAATCATCTCCAATAAAGTCTTCTCCAATAACAAAGGCTTGTGCTAAGCCATTTGGAATTTCTTGAATGGCGTATGTAAACTGACAACCCAAATTTTTACCATCTCCCAATAATTTTTGGAACAAAGGCATATCGTGAGGGGTAGAAATAATTAAGATCTCGCGAATTCCAGCCATCATCAATGTTGACAATGGATAGTAAATCATGGGTTTGTCATAAATAGGCATTAGTTGCTTGCTTACCGCCAAAGTTAATGGATGTAACCTTGTACCCGAGCCGCCTGCAAGTATGATCCCTTTCATAATTTATCCTTCTAGTATTTCTTTGGGTAAACCAATCTTCCCTTCTACTTCCAATTCATCTAAATCAATATCCTCCTCTTCATCTAAAATATGAATCATTGGCTCTTTAAATGAACGCGTGGTAATATATCTTTCAAGAGTCAATAACAAAGTTGGCAGTAAAATCAAATTCGAAATCATTGCTATCATTAGGGTAATAGATACCAACATCCCTAAAGCAATAGTTCCTCCAAATTGAGAAGCTGTAAAAATAGAGAAGCCAAAGAATAATACGATTGAAGTATAAATCATACTTACTCCAGTATCTCTTAATGCCGCAATAACAGAAAGTCTAATATTCCAGTTTCTTGCATTTAATTCTTGACGGTACTTTGCCAAATAATGGATGGTATCATCTACAGAAATACCAAAAGCAATACTAAATACCAGAATTGTCGAAGGTTTAATGGTAATTCCTGCATAACCCATAATTGCAGCTGTAAACAACAAAGGAATAAGGTTGGGCAATAAGGAAACAACTACCATTCTTGCCGAACGGAACATCCAAGACATGAATAAAGCAATAAGCACTACTGCCAACATCAAACTGATAAATAGGTTTTTTACTAAATATCTGGTTCCAGCCAAGTAAACCACAGAGGTGCCGGTAACCGATACATCGTAGCGCTCTGAATCGAATATTGCTTCAATTTCTTTTTGCAAAGACTCTTGTAAAACGGCCATTTCGCTGGTTCCGATATCAGCAATACCTGCGCTTATTCTAGCTATAGATCTTGTACTATCTAAAAAAGTAGAGGCCATAGACATCTTGCTATCGTCTTCTGGTAAGTAGCCTAGAATAAAATTCTTTTCCTGGGCATTTGGGATTTCGTAAAACTTCTGATCGCCATTGTAAAATGCTTGTCGCCCAAATTTAACCATATCGGAAATGGACATTGCACGAGACACCTCTGGATACTTTTTGAGCACCTCGCTCAACTGATCCATTTTTCGAAGCGTTGAAATCTTCATTACACCATTGGGTTGCTTGGTATCTATTACAACCTCAAATGGCATTACTCCGCTAAAGTTCGATTCAAAGAATTTTAGGTCGATATAGATTTTATCGGTTCTAGGAATATCTTCTGTAATACTTCCCGTGACCCTTATTTGTCTTACCCCAAAAAATGCGACTACAATAAGAATACACATCGAAATATAAATACCCGGGCGATGGTATTGCACAATACGCACCATCCACTCTACAAATCCATTCACCCATTTTTTCTCTAAGTGACGCATTTGACTCGTTTTAGGCGGGGCTATTAAACTAAAAATAATAGGTATTAGTAATATGGAAAGTACAAACACACAAAGTATGCTGATGGATGCAACTACACCAAACTCTACCAGAATACCACTTTGCGTAAGAATAAATGTTGCAAAACCAGATGCTGTTGTAGCATTGGTCATTAATGTTGCATTTCCAATTCTTTGAATTACGCGAGAAAGCGCCTTCATTTTATTTCCGTGATGGCGGTACTCTTGATGGTATTTATTGAGGAGGAAAACGCAATTGGGGACTCCAATTACAATAATCAGTGGTGGAATTAATGCCGTAAGAATGGTGATTTCGTAACCAAACATTCCAATAATCCCTACAGACCAAACAACACCTACAGCCACTACCAACATACTAAACAGCATGGCTTTGAAGGATTTGAAAAATAACATTAAAATCAGTGCCGTGACCGCCATGGCCATCATAATAAAAATGTTAATCTCCTTTTTTATGCTCTGTGCATTTCTTGTTCTGATGTATGGCAATCCCGAGCGGTGAACAACAATGTTCGAACCTACAGAAAATGCGTTAATCATGGTGTCAAGCTCTTCGATAAGCTGCACTCTTTTTTCTGTATCCATTATATCCTTATCTAAGGAAATAACCATTAATACAGCTCCCGTTTCCTTATTAAGCAGCACTCCATTATAAATTGGAAGCTCGTTTAATCGATCACGAATTGCATTTACTTGTTCTTGGGTTTCGGGTAAACCATCGGAAAGAGGGACAAATTCGAACTCCTCTTTTTCTTCGTTGACTTTTAGATCGTATAAATCGGTGACAGAAACTACATTGGTGACTCCTTTTTCCTTTTTAAGATTTTCGGCAAGAACTGCCCAAGATCTAAAGTGTTCCAATTCGAATATCGAGGAATCGTTAATTCCCAAGACCATAAGACTGGCCTCCTCTCCAAAAACGTCTTTAAATCTTTGATATTCTAAACTAACAGGATCGTCAATTGGCAACAATCGTGCAAAATGATACGACATTTGAATCGATCGTCCTTGGTACGCCATAAAGGCTGTAACCAAACCGATGAGGATCAAAAACAACAGTCTGTTGCGAAGAATAATTCTGGCTATTGCTGCCCACATAGTGCCCCGAAAATCCGTGAATGCCTTTAAATAATTGGAGTCACGAAATTAGCAACAATTCTCCGAATTTAAAAGATATAAAAAACACTTAAAAAGGAAGGCTTACCGTCATTTTTACGGCTATGTTTTCCTTGGCATCTTCCAGAGCATTTGGCCCATATCGATAATACACGCCAAGGCCTATTGTGGATAGGATTTTATTGAATTCTATCCCACTTTCCAGGTATCCTTTTTCTAAGTTTTTTCTTTCAATTTGATGCTCATTACTATTCGCAAAAGAACCAATTGCCATGTTGTGTACAATTCGAATACTTGGATGGAAGTACTTTTTATTGATCAATAATGTCCCAAAGTCATGTGCTAAATTCAAGTATGCATATTCCGAACTCGCAAATTCTGCCAGCCCCATAGTTTCAAAACTAAATGGGCTAGAAACTGCAAATTTGTCTACCGAGTTTCCATATCCTGTTACTAATTTAGAATATGGCACCTCTCCAAACACTTTCCCTAAAGATATTCTAGCTTCTAATTTACCCGCATTTCTAATCCCCCATTGGTAATGCACTTTAAAATGAACTGCTGTATAATCGAATTGAGAATTGAACAAGCCATTTATCCCTTGTTCTATATTCAAATTATAAATAGGAAAGGACTTATTTAAAGACATCCTCCCCTGACTTGTCTGGATTACCCTTTCGTTTGGTTTGAATTCAAATTCGGCTCTAATATTGGTGAAATTGAAAGTGTTTGGGTCTTGCTCCATCTGCCAATCGCCCGCCAGATATAGATAATCTTCTATTCGGGTATATTCCTCTACCTGAAAACTCTGCTTGAAATGCAATGTTGGCAAAAGGTAAATACTGTTGTACAAGCTGTGTCGCTTAATTCTGTCGCGATTCCCAGAAACATAAATGCTTCGGATGTCCGTCAAACCAAACAATGCCTTCTTTGAAAGATATGTGATTTTCCCCGATTCCTTAACATCATTCATAAAAGCATAGCCAAAGTGCCAATTCCAGATTTTATTTATCGTAAAATCTATATCTGCCCCATACTTCCATTCTTTATCCTTTAACCCATAAGCGGTGTAGCCGCCAATTTTTACATGTTCCGATAATTTATCGCTGGTATGCATTCCAAGCCCCAACCTTAAGCCCTCATATTCGTTGTAATAAATTAACCTATCCAAATCCAACTCTACAGGGCCAACAGGCCAAACACCGCTTAAAACAGCTTGATAAAGCTTTAATTTCTTTTCAAGGCTCTCCGCTTTACTCAGGCTATCGATAAATACATAGGTCCCTTTTTCTTTAGCCGATAAAGTATCTTCTCTGTATTGATTCCAAAAGGAGTCTGATTGTTTAGCAGCCTTATCATCAATTATCAAATCGACTTTGGCAATTTCTTTTTTCTCGAAATCAATACCAACTTCGATATTTTTCAGATAGCTTCTACTAATACCTACGGGAGGAAATCCATTGATGCGGGCATTTGGGAAAACAAAATCGGCATTGAGCTGATGCGGAAACCAATACCCTGTATTTGTTTTCTTGTATTGTTGCTGAACACTTACTCCAATACCCTCCTTTTTGGCCGGTTCTGCCAACACATTGGTTACTGCAAATCCATCGGTAGAAACGTAAAGGGCCCCTTTTACACCCGCAAAATTAGTCCCTCTACGAGGTTCAAACTGAATTACAAAAATTGAATCTGCTTCACGATACAAGGTATCCTTTAACCGGAAAAAATATTTTTTTGTGCTCCCTATGCTTAAAGGTGAGAGATACTGCTGAGATAAAACAGAAATATAATCGTTGTAAAACGACAGAGATTGAAACTCTGTAGCCAACATCGCAAAGGCAGGGTTTTCGAATCCTGAAATTCTTGTCGCTAAAACCTTTTCGCTGTCCTCCTTATCTGATTTTCGCTTGCGCTCGCTCACCGATTCCATCAAAAAGATATGCTTAGTTTGTAAAAAATCTACCATTTCTGCCCTAGTAGAATCAATCGGAGTCATTAGCGTATCTGGTAAGGTCAATGAATCGGGATTCATTGTAAGCACAAACTTGTTGTAAGAATTGTAACGAAACGAAGGATAATTCTCTGGCTTGTGTAGTTCTCTATTGGCAACTGCAGCTCTAATAATTCTATGGGCAGGATTTTCTTTGGCAATCAAATCTACTTGCTGCAGCACTTCATTGTCTATCGATAGTCGAATTTTTAAATCATCCAGTGATTGAGATGTCAATTGAACCGAATCCAATATGGCAGGTTTGTAACCTATATAGCTAAACAAAATTCCTTTTGGAAACTTTGGTAATTCGAAACGGAATCGACCGTCTAGATCCGTTGTTGTACCAAACGCTGCTCCTTCTACTACGATATTTACAAAAGCCAAAGCTTCTGATGTTTTCGCATCAGAAATTACTCCTTTAACCAAGTATTGGCTATTCGCATAAAAGGATACCGCTACAAAGGCAAAAAGAGATAATATGTGTTTCATTTAAAATCCTGTTTGGGTGCACAAAGAAAAGACACGTATTTAGTGTTACAAGTTGCCTAGCCATTCTAAACAACAAAGGCCACCAAAAGGTAGCCTTTGCACGTATATTAGAAACCATTAAATGGTCATAATATCCTTTTCTTTCGAATCAAATAACTCATCTGTTTTAGAGATATGAGCATCTGTTATTTTCTGTATTTGTGCTTCAGCATCTTTTGCAAGATCTTCAGACAAGCCATCTTTACCTAATTTCTTGATTTCATCATTGGCATCTTTTCTAGCATTTCGAACACTCACTTTACAATGTTCGCATTCTGCTTTTGCTTGTTTTGCCAAACCACCTCTTCGCTCTTCGGTAAGTGGCGGTATATTAATCATAATCTGATCTCCATTGTTCATTGGATTAAATCCAAGGTTGGAGTTCAAAATCGCTTTTTCAATCGGTTCGATCATTGCTTTCTCCCATGGCTGAACAGTAAGTGTTCTAGCATCTGGCGTTCCAACATTTGCAACTTGTGCAAGAGCAGTCATAGATCCATAATAATCTACCATTATCCCTTGTAACATTACAGGGTTTGCCTTCCCTGCACGGATCTTTAGCATTTCTGTTTCCAAATGTTTTAGCGCTTTTTGCATCTGCTCTTTAGCACTATCCAGAATAAAGCTTACTTCTTCGTTCATGATGTATAGTTTTGCGTAAAAATATAATTTTATCTCAAATGCCTAAGCATTTACCAAGGTTCCAACAGATATCCCCTCTACCAACTGTTTCAGGTTTCCATGTTTGTTGATATCAAAGACGATAATGGGCAAGTTGTTTTCGTTACAAAGTGTAAAAGCAGTCATGTCCATTACGTTTAATCCCTTTTCGTATACCTCGCTAAAAGTGATGTTATCGAATTTAGTCGCAGTAGGATCTTTTTCGGGATCTGCCGTGTAAATACCATCTACACGCGTTCCTTTTAAAATAACGTCTGCTTCAATTTCTATAGCTCTTAAGGCAGCTCCAGTATCTGTCGTAAAATAAGGGTTACCCGTTCCTGCTACAAAAATAATGACACGTCCTTTTTCTAAATGGCGAATGGCTCTTCTTCTAATAAAAGGTTCAGCCACCTGATCCATTTTAATGGCAGATAAAACACGTGTACTTACATCCAACTGTTCCAATGCCGACTGTAGTGCCAAACCATTGATAACTGTTGCTAGCATACCCATGTGATCCCCTTGAACACGGTCCATTCCACTTTCCGCTGCCTGTAACCCTCTAAAGATATTTCCACCTCCAATTACAATTGCAACCTCGCAACCAGAAGCAACTGCTTGTTTGACTTCATTGGCATATGATTTCAACCGTTCGGGATTAATTCCATACTGTTTTTCGCCCATTAGCGCTTCACCACTCAACTTCAATAATATTCTTTTGTAATGCATGCTATCTCTTGCTATTGGATTTATCTGTTGCGAAAATACCAATTGTTGTTTAAAGCTGAACGAAAGTTTTCAGCAAAAAAAATCCGAATCAGTAATGATTCGGATTTTTATATAATTGAAAGGAATATTAAACTCCTAAACCAACACAGGTTTAGGGTTTCATCAGCATCATTTTTTGATGATGCAATAATTTCCCATTTTGTTGCACTTGCAAATGATATATGCCATCAGGCAAATCTGAAAGAGAATGCCTTGAAAACTCTTGACGTATCATTGTAGAAAAAACCAAAGCCCCTAAGTTGTTGTACAACATTAAATTACAATTTGCACCTATTTTAAATTCGTTTATCGCTACATTAATATACGCTCTCGTTGGATTTGGAGAAACCAATACTTTATCCGTAATATTAAATTCTTGTACGCTTACTTTAGTAGCATATATCTGTTTACTTATGGTATCGGCATACTCACAGGATGTGACAATTAACCGAACGTTATAAAAACCTTCGGCAGCATACGTATGGCTAGGGAAAGTATCTGTACTAGTTGTGCCATCTCCAAAATCCCAATAAAATTCTGAGGCATGTGTGCTTGTATTAGAAAATATTACATTTTGGTTTGATTCGCTACTTCCAGTAAAATTTGCTCTGGGAAGACTATCGAAACCATCGCAATTCAGATAGAACAACATGGGGTCTCGATGTATTTTCTCGATGTTCCCCAGCGAATCTCTTGTCTCATAGACAATAGTAGCAAGCGTTACAATGTTTTCTCCATGCGTTTTAAGTTCTCTAGGGGTTGCTTCATAGCCAATGGATTTCAGTTCAGGAACATCTACCTTTCTAAACCATATAATATCACCTGTAGAAGCATCCAATTTACCCAATCCTAAAGGTATTTCTAATGGGGGATTGTATATATAATCATAGGTATTGGCAAACAAAACCGAATGATCCTTTTCGACATACTCAACCCCTATGGTTAAGGCACCATTATGTGCGGGGGATATCCCTCTTTCCCAGATACAGCTTCCGTCCGTTCGATCTAATTTAAGAATAACTGACTTTGGCTGTCTATTTCCAGGGATATTAAGACTATCCACCGTTCTTACCAAATAAATATTCCCTTCCGAATCTTCAGTAATATTCTCCACAGAGTTTCCTTCTACCCCTCCTAAGCAGACGATGCTATTGTGCAATTCTCTGGTCCAGCGTATTTCACAATCTGTATTAATCAACTGTATATGACTATTTCCATTTTCGAACCACCAAAGCACCAAATCTCCATTGGCCATGGGTCTAAATGCATAAATAGCATCTCGCTCCAAAAAACACCTACGTATTTCATTGCCCTCAAAATCGAGTTCTATAAAATAAGAAATTGAATAATTATCCTTTTTTACCAAAGTTATTAAACTAGAGTCGGTATATCTTTGCACCCCTTTTGTATACAAACTATCCGAGTGCCAAAGCCATGCAAGGGAAATAATACTGTCAAATTTACCGAGACTATCAACTACAGCAATAGCATCATTAGGGTAGTATCCGGAAGTATCACTATTCAATAAAACTCCATCTAAAGAATGGCCTATTTTACCCCTATTCAAAAGAAAGGATTCATCTACCGGCAACACATAAAAAATATCCATAAAATCAAGGGTATCCTCATTTAATAGTTTTTTTTCATAATCAATGGTAAACGAAGATGGATAGGAAAATATCGGAGAAGAAGGCCATCCATAACCACATATAACAGTAATTTTATCTTCCAGCAACTGAAAGGAATAACCCTCTTCCTTTTGATGCTTGGTATATCTATAGGTAAAAGGGCTTTGGGCCATACTGGAAATTCCAATGCCCAAAGCCAATACTAGCAATAATAATTGCTTACTGTAGTAATAATTTATGTAGCTCAATAATTTCATGATCATTTCCGATGAGTTTTAACATATAAATGCCCTTTGGATACCCTTCTAAATTTAAGTTTAATGCTGAAACTTCATCCCTTAAGGTATAATCAATTAGAGCCCTACCCTGCATATCATAGACTACCAACACCCCTTTTTTTAACAGATCCCGATTGAAATTTAAGTTGAATAAACCCAAACTAGGATTAGGCGCAACCTCCAATACTTTTCCTTGAGTATTGGGCTCTTCCCTAGACATACGGCCTTTTGAATTGATAGCAGGATATTGTATCACTTCATCAAAATGATTATTGCTAATTGCCTCTGCAAATGGCGTATAAAAACTTGACACATCACCACAATAACTGGATAAGCTGCTTGTATTCCAATATCCATTTTGGATAGCACCTTTATATAAGTCGATAAAGGGCAAGATGGAAGAATCGGTAATAGCTACATCATCCATGCTATTCGCTAAAATTACCCATCGGTAAGATTCAAAGTCTCTTCCAAACTCTAAGAGTGTTGATTTTATGTTTTGATCATCAATAAACTCATTATCCCTAGGGTGTAATTTCTGCCTCAAGTAATGATCTAATTGAAGTTTGTATGCTTTCTTTATTATTGCCAATTCGTTGACAATAGCTTCGCTTTTATTTAATTTATTCTCCCCTGGGGCACGTGCTAATAAATCCTTATAAGTTTGTTGTACCTCTCGCAAGGTGGATGTCGTTACATTATCATAAAAATTGGCACAATCTACATCATAGTTGAAACCGGTAGACCTAGTAATAGACTTAGGATCAATATCTAAAGAACTTGCATTATAGCAAACAGGCAGGTACGGGGTATTGTTCTGATCAAAACTAACCACATATTTCAATTTATGTTGAAGATTAACAGACGTAATATGGGTATCATCTGCTGTAAAGCAGTTATCTGAAAAATAGTTGTTTGCCAATTCCGGATAACTCTCAGCATCTCTATCTCCCCAATAATTAGCAACAGATGGATTGGCGCTACCCACTGGTACCAAAGCGATGTCATAGCCATTATTAACACCTTGTTCATCAAGGGTTTTATTATACCTTCTAAGGGAGAAATTATTGCATTGGTTTATTAAACCAGCCCCGGTACTTGGATCCCTATTTTCACCTTCAATCAACATTCCGAGTGCCAAACCATTGAAATCGTTTCGGTTAATGAGGTTTGGGTCAGGAGCAGAATTATTCACGATAACACCAAAATCGGTAAAGTTATTCCCTTCAAAAGTATTATCATAAACTCCATAACCCGTGCAACCTCTTAAATAAACTCCATATGGTTTTTCCCAACCTTTTCTTGGTGCATGCAATACAAACTGATTATCATGCACGCTAGCGTTTATCAATCCTTCTAATCTAATCCCTTCGTAGCAATTAATAAAATTAGCATACGCAATACTTGGAACAAAGGAGGTTGGAGCAATATTTGTTGCCATAATTCCTGTGGTGATATTTTCAAAACTACTCCTTTCCCATTCAACACAACTTGCAATCGCATTAGTAGCATCATATTGGTCACAAATACCCGAAACATTAAAATGGGACCCATTACTATAAATTCCGATTTCGCTATCATTAGGGAGATCAGACTCTTTGCCAATAAAATGACAATTACTGAATTCAATCCCTGCCACATTTTCTAAATGTACAAAGTGAGAAACATCTTTATAGAGCAATTCATAATGATTTGTTCGTTTGAAAGTGGTATTCTTAAAGTTTGTCCTATTCAAATAAGGTCTATTTGAATCATGGTATGTAAGCATTTCAATATCTCTCCAATTATCAATGAAATTGGCATTATCCGCTTTTATTACACCTCCAGTATAATCCCATTGGATAATATCATTGGTCTTTTTGGAGGTTGAAATAGCAATTTTCGCATGTTTAATAGTTCCTCCATTAATTACTTGCACCTCTCCCTGCGTTGGATGATAAGAAGGCTGTGATTTATCCCCTTCTACCTGAATCCCTTCCCAAAATCCACAATTACATGTAATAGTTCCTCCATTAATTATTAGTTTACCTCCCCTTTCAATAACAATTTTACCACCAATGGGCATATTTACTTGCCCCGTTACTATAGCTACAGAACCCGCTTTAACATTAATCTCACGTGGAGGGTCTGTTGGTATATACACATCAGCACCTATATTCACTTCTAATATATCTTCTGACTCTAAATCAGCTTCCCATATACCTCTACCAAAAGTAGCCGCTCTTAATTTCTGAGCACATTGATTAATTTCCAAATCATTAACCATAGCATAAGGAATGCCACACATTTCTTCCCAAATCCCTGTATTGTTCCTAGATTTAAACACTCCTTGGGTAGTCGCTACATATATAATATTACTCGGCCCAGGTTGTTTCACCACTTTTTTTACACTTACATCATCCGGCAAATTCCCTGATATATCATGAAGAATAATTCCATCGTAATACGCAACTTTTGGCTTATTAAAATAACCTGGATTAGCCAACCAAAACCCATTTTCATTAATATCGTCAGCCTCAATAGCTATCCATGTTAACTCGTTATTTGTGTTAAATGCTGACAAATCTACTTCTTCAAAATCTGGGTTCTCAGCAGTAATGTTTTTAGACTTCATCACTCTAAAAATAGCTCCGCTATTTGGGATTTTTTTCCATAAAACCACAAACAAAATATCTTTATTCACAGGAGAAGGAGCAGGACTCCCAAACCCCCAAGATTCATCATCGTATATCACCTGCCAGTTGCCATTATTAAATTCGCTAGTTTTTCTACCTAGTCCATTTGCTGCATAATAAAGGTGGTCTTTGAAATTATTTTGCTCTATGGAAAAGGCAAATTTATCGTATAAAGGACTTGACTGGCCTGGATAAATATTTTCTCTAGTAAAACCTCCACTTCCATCGTGAGTTATTTTCATTAACTGATTGTTTGAATTAGGGTAATTTGTTAGGTAAAACAAGTCAGGGTCATGCTTATCACCCAAAGCACCGTTACCATCTCCAAAAGATCCAACCATCCAGTCTGTTCCCGTAATTTTTAGGTTACCATGATTATCTTGAGCGCCATATAGGATGGCATTTTTGTCAAATTCAGAATCTCCAACAACATAAGCCGTTACAGCAGCCAAATCCTCAGTTAAATCTTGATAGTTACTCGGACTATCAATATTTTCAAACTTTAGCAATCCGCCATCATTACCAACATAAAAATCCTCATCTCCGTTAGTTAAGTCTGAAACAATAAACCGAGTATCTAAATGACCCACATTTGACGATTTAATTTGTTTAGAAAGGTCTCCATAGTTTATTGTCCAAACATGAATATTTGAACCTCCCATGGTTCCAAATAACATTTTTGTTTCATCAACTTGTGAAATGGTTAAAGTATGCACAAAAGTATCCACACTAGAACGTTCTCCTAAATAATCCCATTTATTAGTGACTGTATTAAAAGTATAAAATTTAGCTTTTTCAGAACAAAGAGTAACATCTTGTGGGTCACGTTGAGCAGCCATCATTATTAGTCGATTGGGGTTTGCAGGAGTAACAGCCAATCCAATTTTATGCTCTCCACAAGGTATAGCATCAACGATACTCTGTATATCTCCAATTGTGAACCAAGAGCCAACTTCCCCATCGTCATTCGAAATCCAAGCATAATCCCCAGAAGCCATAATCACAGATGGATCTCCTGGTTTAAATTCAATATCATAAAATCTCTCATGTTTTGAATCAATACCTTCATTCCTTAAAACTAGATTCCATTCAGGTATGGACTCTGTAGCGTTTACAGTTTTGTAAATTCCCCAAGTAGTTGCCGCATACAAAATATCTTGATTTGAAGGGTGCATTAATATTTTTTGAATATATAATATGGTTCCTGACCATTGGTAATTTGTTCTTAATGGCTTTGATGGTTGATTTACCACCAAATACATAGATTCCCAAGTAGCCCCTCCATCAAGGGTCCTATATACTCCATCCGATGGCTTGTATTTATCTCTTCTATCTGAACCTCCTGTCGCCACAAACCAAATATCCGAATTGAAAGGGGAAGTCACTAAATATGAAGCCCCAGTAGTTTTTATTTTATCAAAACCGGTTGTCTTCCAATGCACATCATTCATGTTTCTATAGAACAATCCTCCGCCGGGAGAGCAGGCAAATAGTAGATTATTTGTAGCATCATATTTCACAAAATCTATTCTACCATTCCCTCTTCCTCCCATTGGAACTGGCTCGTTGTTCTGGGCATAAATAAGTGGGGGGCCAAATGCTCCAATTTCATCCCAAACATCGGGACACAAATTTGGTGTTGATCGAGAAAATCCCTCAGTCAGGCCAATATCTATTGTTGTCGAAATTCCATTATTTTTATTTCTCATTGCAAGATGTTCCCTAGGAGTTTTAGAAAGGTCTCCTAACATATCCGTGTTTTGATGTTGCCACCGCTGCCATCTTTTTCCAAACCATTGATACCTATTTGTATCACCAGATTCCTCCAGAGAATCCAAAATCGAAATATTTGCATCAAATATTTCGGATACAGTCATATCAATATCATTCACAACTTGTGCAATAGAGTGTAGGTTTAAGCTTAGACACAAAAGACCAAGCATTGCATGTTTTTTCATGGGTTATATGAGTTATGGTTAACAAACACACAAGGTAATAAAATTCACCATAAATCTATCACTCTTAAAACCAGCCAAATACATAAGGTAATTGTATATTATAAAAACTACGAAATTTCATACCCAAAGTTTTCAGCAAAAAAAATCCGAATCAGTAATGATTCGGATTTTTATATAATTGAAAGGAATATTAAACTCCTAAACCAACTCTTTTGAATGTAGTAACTGTAAGATCACCGTCAACATCTTTCAAATATTGAGAAACAGATTTCTTACTATCTTTAATAAACGCTTGGTTTAATAAAGTGTTCTCTTTGTAGAATTTGTTAACACGACCCATAGCAATTTGCTCAATCATTTGCTCAGGCTTACCTTCTTCACGTGCCATATCCATAGCCAACTCCCTTTCACGAGCAACTACATCATCAGCAACATCACCTTTATCTAAACCTAGTGGGTTCATTGCCGCAACTTGCATTGCAACATCCTTACCTGCTTCAGCAGCTTCTTTAGTCATACCAACCAAAGTAGCCAATCTGTTACCCGCGTGTATATAAGAAGCAACGAATTCAGATTCTACCATTTCGTAAGCAGAGATTTCAATCTTTTCACCGATAACACCAGTTTTTTCGATTAATTTCTCACCAACTGTCATACCTTCAAAAGCCAAAGCTTTGAAAGCTTCTGTATTAGCAGGCTTTTCGTTTAATGCTACTTCTAATAAGTCTGTTGCTAATTTCACAAAATCATCGTTTTTCGCTACGAAATCAGTTTCGCAGTTCAAACATAAAAGAATTCCTATTTTACCATCAGCGCTAGCTTTAGATAATACAACACCTTCGCTAGCGTCCCTGTCGGCACGTTTTGCAGCAACTTTTTGACCTGATTTGCGTAGAAAATCTACTGCAGCTTCAAAATCTCCATTTGTTTCAACCAAGGCCTTCTTGCAATCCATCATTCCGGCACCAGTTTGCTTTCTAAGCTTACTTACTTCAGCAGCTGTAACTTTAGTCATCACTTTACAGTTTTATAATGGATAATTATTCAGCAGATTTTTCCTCCGCCTTTATTTCTTCTTTAGCCTCTTCCTTTGCAGGAGCCTCTTCTTTTGCAGCAACAGGAGTTTCTTCTTTTGCAGCAACAGGAGTTTCTTCCTTAGTAGGAGTCTCTTCTTTTACTGGAGCAGGAACAACTTTTGCAGCAGCAGGAGCTTCTTCCTTAGCAGGAGTCTCTTCTTTTGCTGGAGCAGGAGCAGCTTTTGCAGCAGCAGCGGCAGCTTTAGCAGCTTCTTTCTCTTCAGCTACTTTTTCTTCAGCTTTCTTAGCGATTGCTTTTTCGTTTGCACGTTCGCTCAAACCTTCTTTCATTGCATCAATGATGAAAGACACCACTTTTTCAACAGATCTAGAAGCATCATCATTTGCAGGAATTGCAAAATCAACTTCGTTAGGGTTTGAGTTTGTATCAACGATAGCGAAAGTTGGGATACCCAACTTCTGAGCTTCAGCAACAGCGATGTGTTCACGCTTGATATCAACGATAAACAATGCACCTGGCAAACGAGTCATATCAGCAATAGAACCTAAGTTCAATTCCAATTTAGCTCTTTGACGATCTACTTGTAAACGCTCTCTTTTAGACAAAGTCAAGAAAGTACCATCAACCTTCATCTTGTCGATAATAGACATCTTCTTAATTGCTTTACGAATGGTAACAAAGTTTGTTAACATTCCACCAGGCCAGCGCTCAGTGATGTAAGGCATATTAATTTCTGCTGCAGCAGCTGCAACACCTTCTTTAGCTTGTTTCTTAGTAGCAACAAAAAGAACCTTACGACCAGAACGAGCAATAGATTGCAATGCTTCAGAAACCTCTTCGATTTTTGCAACAGTTTTGTTCAAGTCAATAATATGGATACCATTACGTTCCATAAAGATGTAAGGAGCCATTGCTGGATTCCACTTACGCGTAAGGTGTCCAAAGTGAACACCTGCTTTCAATAAATCTTGCGTGTTAATTTTCGCCATTTTGATTTTCTTAATCTTGTTTACCTTCTTTTAATAATAACAACTGCCAAGTAGCGACTCAAGGAGATCCTGAAGCAGTCTTGGCAGTTTAGATTCTAAACCAGTATTAACGTTTAGAGAACTGGAATTTCTTACGGGCTTTCTTCTGACCGAATTTTTTACGTTCCACCATTCTCGGATCACGAGTAAGTAAACCTTCAGGTTTAAGTACAATTCTGTGCTCAGGATCTAACACGCACAAAGCACGAGAGATTCCAAGACGAATTGCCTCAGCCTGACCAGTAACACCACCACCGATCACATTAACATTAACATCAAATTTTCCTGTATTTTCAGTTAGAGCAAATGATTGCTCTATTTTGTACTGTAACGTACCTGTTGGGAAATAATTCTTATAATCTTTTCCGTTCACAAGGATCGTACCTTTACCGTCTTTCAGGTAAACACGTGCGATTGCCTTTTTACGCCTTCCTATAGTATGAGTAACAGCCATCTTATCTCAATTCATTTAGATTGATAGTTTTTGGTTTCTGAGCGGTAAAAGGGTGCTCAGTCCCAACAAAAACGTGCAAATTTTTATTCAATGCGCGACCTAATTTATTTTTAGGTAACATTCCTTTTACAGCCTTATCTACCAAGATACATGGGTTTTTGTCGTACAACTCACGAGCTGTAGTGATACGCTGACCACCTGGATATCCCGTGTGACGAATGTATTCTTTGTTCTCCCATTTTAATCCAGCGTAGTTGATTTTATCTGCATTGATAACAATTACGTTATCACCACAGTCAACATGAGGAGTAAAGCTAGGCTTGTATTTACCACGAATCAACTTCGCAACCATAGATGACAAACGACCTAAAGTCGCTCCTTCAGCATCTACAACCACCCATTCTTTTTCAGCAGTAGCCTTGTTAACCGATACGGTCTTATAGCTTAGTGTATCCACTTTCTAAAGTTTTTTAAAATTAATAATACGCCTTTAAAAGAGGCGCAAATGTACAACTAAAATTCGCTTAAATTTAAGAGTATCAAGATGTCCCACCACCTAGACTCTGTTTCAGCTTTGCTCTAGTAAGCAAATGTCCTTTGAACAAAAATCGGACGGCAAAAATAGTAATTTTTAACATACTTACTAACAGTTGATTAAAAAGATTTCTATGTTTCTTTCGTTGTCAACATAATTGCTAGTTTTATTAACGTTTTAATCTGGAGATTAAGGGATTACTGCAACAAAGATTTTACAGTAGACGCTATCATTTTCCCCTCGGCTTTACCTGCCAATGCCTTTGAAGCCATTCCCATTACCTTACCTAAATCCTGTGGGCCTGTTGCTCCTACCTTGGCAACAATCTCTTTTAAAGCTTCCGTTAATTCTGCTTCGCTCATTTGCTGCGGCAAGAAACGTGCAATAACGGCTGCCTGCTGTAATTCTACCTCTGCCAAGTCTTCGCGACCCTGTTCTGTATAAATTGCCGCTGCTTCTTTACGTTGCTTTTGCAAGCGCTGTACTAACTTAATCTCGTCAGCTTCTGTCATTTCACCAGTAGCCCCTACATCCGATTTCGCAACCAAAATAGCATTCTTTATCGCCCTTAAAGACTCCAATACATCGCGTTCTTTTGCACGCATGGCTACTTTAATCTGCTCGTTAACTTCTAATTCTAAAGACATCTTCTTTGTTTTAATAATAGTTTGCAAAAGTATAAAAAGCTTAGCTGTGCTTTTACCTTCAATTATATGGCATAAAAAACCCCGAAGAAAATCTTCGGGGTTCGTATTTTCTATTCAAGACTCATTAATCTACATTATCATGCAAAAATGAGTTGTTTGGGCGTATTTGCGGGTTCTTCTGCTCGTCTTCGCCTAAAGTATAACGCGAAACTGTTTGCTCTGATGAGTGGGAAGTTTTTTCCAAATCTATTCCCATTCTTTTATAAGCAGGAACACTTTCTGCATTCGAAATACTTGATGCATTTCTAAAGTTATAATTGAAGGATTTTAATCGTGATTTTCTTTCTCTAGCTCTTCTTAACTGCTCTTCTGCAACAGAAAATTCCTCTATCGGTGCGTTTGTTACTGTTGGCTTCTCGGCCAATTTACGTTCTGCGCGAACAATATCCTGTTGCACAACAGGACGGGCCCAATCTTCTTTAGGTGCTTCCGCCACTTCTTCAACTTCTTCGGTACGTAGTTCAAAAACAATTTCCTCTTCTTCTACTTCGTCCAATGCATTAGGCGATTCTGTAACTGTTAAATCTTCTTCTACCAATTTATGATATACAACCCCTGGCTTTGAAAACTCCTCCATTTCCTCCACCTCAACTTCAGCCTCTTCCTGTAGTAAAGGCATGTCAAAACTTAAAGTTGCTTGGTTCTCGTTGACATACTGTATTGCCTGAGCTACGGGCTCGTCATCGAATAAATTATGTCTTACCGGCTCTGGTTTTGGCTCTTGTCTAACGACTTCGGCTGGTGCTTTTGCTGTGCTTGTAGGTCTAGTTGTTCTTGGCGCAGGAACGACAACCTTAGCTGGCTCTACATTCATAGTTACCTTTGGGGCAAGATCTTCGCTATCTAACCTGTGAATTATTTTTGTTGGTTCTCCTGGCATAATATTATCCTGTTGGTCTGCATCGAAACCTGTAGCAATTACTGTTACACAGATACTATCTCCTAGAGTTTCATCTTCGCCAACGCCCATAATTACATCTGCAAGGCCACCTGCTTCTTGCTGTACGTAATCGGTTACTTCTCCAATTTCGTCTAAAGTAATTTCCTTTTCGCCAGAAATAATCAACAACAATACAGAACGACAACCGCGAATGTCATTATCATTTAACAATGGGCTATCCAGCGCTTTAGAAACTGCCTCTATTGCTCTGCTATCTCCAGATGCAGAAGCAGAGCCCATAATTGCAGTACCCGAATTTGCCAATACAGTACGGGCATCATTAAGGTCAATGTTCATTCGGTAATGCTGTGTAATAACTTCTGCAATACCTTTTGCTGCTGTAGACAGTACCTCATTCGCTTTTACGAATCCAGATTTAAATCCAAGGTTTCCGTATACATCACGTAGTTTATCATTGTTTACAACAATCAAAGAATCTACGGTTGCTCTTAAAGCTTCAACACCTTCTTCGGCTTGACGTTTTCTTGCCATACCTTCAAAAGAGAACGGAAAGGTTACAATACCAACAGTAAGCACTCCCATCTCTCTTGCTGTTCTAGCAATAATAGGGGCTGCTCCGGTTCCTGTACCACCACCCATTCCGGCAGTAATAAAAACCATCTTGGTATTTGTGCTTAGTAGGTTTTTAACTTCCTCTAAACTTTCCATAGCCGATTTCTCGCCAATTTCGGGGTTTGCACCAGCTCCTAGACCTTCCGTTAAAGTAATCCCTAACTGAATTTTATTTGGAATTGGGCTATCCTGTAGTGCTTGCGCATCGGTATTACAAACTACAAAATCTACACCTTTGATCCCTTGTTCAAACATGTAGTTTACAGCATTGCTACCCCCACCACCTACACCAATAACCTTAATTTCTGATGATTGGTTCTTGGGTAGATCGAAAGAAATTCCACCTTGTCCTAAATCACTCATGACACTTATTTTTTGGTATGTTGCTAATCTTCTTTTGATAAAAACTCTTTGAAACTATCCGTCCACTTTTCGAACACTGATTTTTTCCTTGGGCCATCTTCCAATGGCACTTGCTCTACTCCACTTGCAGGCTTTTCTTTGGCTTGAGTAACTGTTGTTTCTCTTGCGCCTGTATTCGTGTTCATCTCCTCTACATCATTTACATCTGCTACACTTTTGCGTTGCTCTGGCAAAATAGCAGTCTTTGCTTCCAGTCCCTTTATTACTAACCCTACAGAGGTTGCATATAATGGAGAGGACAATTCTTGATCGGTCTCTTTTGCTAAATGCTCGTTAGGATATCCAATGCGCGTATCCATTCCAGTTACATACTCAACCAATTGCTTTAGGTGCTTTAACCTTGCTCCACCACCCGTCAACACAATTCCTGCAATCAATTTCTTTTTAGGATCATCATCGCCATAGCTCTGCACTTCCATGTGCACTTGCTCGATAATCTCTACAACCCTTGCGTGGATGATTTTTGAAAGATTTTTCAAAGAAATCTCCTTTGGTTCTCTTCCTCTTAATCCTGGTATAGAAACTATTTCGCTGTCTTTATTCTCGTTAGGCCAAGCCGATCCAAACTTCACTTTTAAAAGTTCTGCATGCTTTTCGATAATACTACAGCCTTCCTTAATATCTTCTGTAATTACATTTCCGCCAAAAGGAATAACCGCGGTTTGTCTAATAATTCCATCCTTGAAAATGGCAACATCGGTAGTACCACCACCTATATCAACCAAAACAACACCTGCTTCTTTTTCTTCTGTAGAAAGTACAGCTTCTGCCGATGCCAGTGGTTCTAATGTAATATCAGCAACGTCCAGGCCAGAGTTTTTTACACATCTACCAATATTTTTTATTGCTGTAATCTGCCCAACAACGATGTGGAAATTTGCTTCAAAACGCATCCCATACATTCCTCTTGGCTCCGTAATATTTGCTTCGCCATCTACCTTGAATTCTTGTGGTAACACATGAATAATTTCTTCTCCGGGCAACATTACCAATTTGTGCACATTGTTTATCAATCGATTGATATCCTCATCGTTGATTACTTCCTCAGAATTTTCACGTGTTATATAATCGCTGTGTTGCAGGCTACGAATATGCTGTCCTGCAATACCAACAATAACTTCTTTAATTTCGATTCCTGAAGTAGCTTCTGCTTCGTGCAATGCTTGTTCTATTGAACGAATAGTTTCGGTAATATTTGAAACAATACCTCTTTGCACACCCAAAGAGCGCGCTTTTCCCATCCCCAAGACTTCTAACTTGCCGTATTCGTTCATACGACCAACCATTGCTACTATTTTGGTAGTACCAATGTCTAAGCCAACCGCAATTCCTGACTGTTCCATACTCTTATTATTTACTCCCAATAACTTGATTTTCAAACCTCAGATCTAGTCTGTGATAGAAATCAAGTCCTTTGCTTGGTATTACTTTTTTATAAAAAATGCTAAGCTTCTCAAACTTCTTATCCAGATTATCCGAATTCCCTACAATTATTTCCTTTGCTCCAAAACGAGGTCGAATAACTAAGCCTTCACTCTTCATTTCGATTGAAATCACTTGGGACTTCCAGTATTTTTCTTCTTTCAAAAAGCGTAAAACCTGTAAAACGGCCAGAAAACGCTCCTCTTTTAGTGCTCCATAAACCAATGGAACTCTTGCTGAGTAAGTTGTCGACAACTTCATCTTACCCCCCTCTTCATCAATATAATAAGAAGTTCTGCCAGTAATAACGCGCGCAATGGGTTTCTTCTGTTTTACATTTACCCTAAGCTCACCATTAATAGTTGAATATACTTCAGCATTACGTACCGATGGATGCTTGCTGATGTTTTCTTCTAACAGGGCAATGTTAATTTCTTCCAAGGGCTTTCCGACCAAAGAATTGTCTGTTTTCGTCAAGATTTTTATTACCGATTCTTCGGATACGAAATAATTATTATCCGAATAATCTACACGTACAACCAAGGTATCGCAAACCCTATCTACCGCAGTTTTCTCTACGAAACTCATAGTAAAAAACAAGGCAATTGCCAGTACCGACCAAAACCCCATCTGCAACACTTTACGCATCATAGCCCTGATTTTTTATGGTTTGATAAATTGGTGCTACCAATCGGTCTATATCTCCTGCTCCCAAGGTTAGACACACATCCAATTGCTTTGCTTTTAAGCTTTCTACGAGACCTGAGCCATGTACAACGGAACAATGGGCTTTTTGAACCAAAGCAGCAAGTGCTTCCGAATTTACACCTGCTATTGGCCGCTCCCTTGCAGGGTAAATAGGCAATACTATTACCTCGTCTGCCAAAGACAAACTCTCTGCAAAATCGCCCATAAAGTCTCTTGTTCTAGAAAATAAATGAGGCTGAAATATTACCGTAATATGTCTATGTGGGAACAGCTCCTTAACAGAACTTATAGTCGCTTTTATTTCTGATGGATGATGTGCATAATCATCGATATATACTTTTTCTGTAGTATTTAGATGGTATTGAAACCTGCGATAAACTCCTTTAAAAGATTCTAGACCTTTCACAATCTGTGCAATCTCTAATCCATGCAAAAAGGCAATTGCCGAAGCAGCTACCGCATTTTCGATATTGTGTCTTCCGGGCAATGCCAATACAACATTTTGCGCTCCTTTATCTAAGAGTTGCAAGCTGAACCGAAAAGCCCCATCTACAACCTTTATATTGTGTGCATAGAAGTCGGAAGTATTATCCAAGCCATAGCTGTAATCCGATGGCAAGGCCACATTTTTTTGACATATCAACTGTCCTTTTTCTCGACAAATGCTCCCAAAATCCTCGAACCCTTTTATGAAACTTGCACCATCTCCATAGATGTCTAAATGGTCTGCATCTGTATTGGTAATAACAGAAATGTTAGGTTTAAGGTGTAGAAACGATCTATCAAATTCATCTGCTTCTACAACTACAGTAGATGCATCACCCAATAGTACGTTTGAATTATAGTTTAAGGCAATTCCGCCTAAAAAAGCATTGATGTTTTCTCCTGCACTTTTTAGCAAATGGGCCAGAATACTAGATGTTGTCGTTTTACCGTGTGTTCCCGCAACTGCTAGTGTCGTATTCTCGGAAGTAATAATTCCCAAAACCTCAGCTCTCTTCTTTACTGCAAATCCATTTGCAATAAAATAACTTAATTGGATATGTTGTGTTGGCACTGCGGGGGTATAAACCACCAGGGTTTTCGAAGCTTCTAAGAATTTAGTTGGAACAGCTTCTAATTGTTCATCGTAACTTATCGAAATCCCTTCCAATTCTAATGTTTCGCATAGTGTTGTTCGGGTTTTATCATAGCCTGCAACTTCTTTGCCTATTGCATTAAAATAGCGCGCAAGACCGCTCATACCGATGCCACCGATACCAACAAAATACACTCTATCTATATGCTCAAACTTCATTCTTTTATAATCTCCTCTATATGATTCACAATCAATGCTGCGGCATTGGCTTCTGCTAAAGCACCTATATTGATTTTCATCGCTTCTCGTTTATCAACATTGGTAACAACATCTTTTAAAGCGGGAAACAAACGCAACGGCAGTTCAGCTTCTTTCACCAAAATTGCAGCTTCTTTGTCTACCAATGCCAGTGCATTTTTGGTTTGATGGTCTTCGGATACATTTGGCGATGGCACTAAAATTACGGGCAAACGTGCTACGCACATTTCAGAAACTGTACTTGCCCCTGCTCTGGAAATTGCAACATCTGCAATTTTATAGGCTAGATCCATTTTAGAAATAAAAGCAAAAACTCTTACCCCTCCATAACCCAAAGTATTTGCTTTTTTAGCGCATTGTTCGTAATACAACTTACCCGTTTGCCAAATCAGTTGCACTTCGTTGTCTTCGAACCACCTTAAGTTTTCTCTGATATAATCGTTGATTGCTCTTGCACCAAGACTACCCCCTAGAACTAAAGCCACTGGTTTTTCTGCGCTTAAATTAAAATAAGCCAATGCCTCTTCTAGGGTACTCTGGCTTCCACCAATCTCTTTTCTTATCGGATTGCCTGTAAGTCTGATTTTATGCTCTGGGAAAAATCGATCTAATCGATCATATGCCACACAAATTCTATCAACTTTCGATGACAAAAGCTTGTTGGTTATGCCCGGAAACGAATTTTGTTCCTGAATAAGAGTTGGTATCTTTAACCTGGAAGCAACCCATAAAATAGGACCACTTGCAAAGCCTCCGGTTCCAATTACCACATTGGGCTTAAAAGTTCGGATTATGAAAAACGATTTTATTAATGCAAAGATCAACTTGACTGGAAATATTAAATTTCTCAATGTCAAACTCCTGTCTATTCCGCTAATCCACAAACCCTTTATTGCAAAACCTTCGACTGGAACTTTTTCCATTTCCATTCTTCCTATTGCTCCTACAAACAAAAAATGAGAGTCAGGGTATCTACGTTTATATTCCTGAGCTATTGCCAAGGCCGGATAGATGTGCCCACCTGTTCCCCCTCCACTTATCAAAATTTTTCTAGGCTTGCTCATCTACTATAATTTTCTTTTTCTGCATTTGTTTACTAATGCTTAACACTACTCCCATTCCCAAACAGGTAATCCACAAGGAGGTTCCTCCAGAACTTATAAAGGGTAATGTTTGACCCGTTACCGGGAATATATTTACGGCAACCCCCATATTTAGGAGTGCTTGAAAAACTACGCTAAATCCCATTCCAATTACTACCAAGACTCCAAAAGTATCAGTAACCTGATGTGCTATTTTTAATATCCTTATCAAGAAAATAAGGTAGAATCCTACTACTCCAAATCCAAATACCAAACCTCCCTCTTCTACAATTATGGCATAGATAAAATCAGAAGAGGACTGTGGCAAAAAGTTTTTTTGAATACTCTTACCAGGCCCTTGGCCTAAGAAATGGCCAGAAGCAATTGCAATCTTTGATTTCTCTACTTGATAATTGGATTCGCTATCGCCATCTTGATAATTTTCTATTCTTGCTTTCCACGTTTCTACACGGTTGGGCATTGCATCTGGAAAAGCCATAACCAGCAATAAAAACAGCCCTAAAAATCCGACCCCTATAAATCCCAATTTTATCAAATGTTTAAACGGGTATCCTCCTACAAATAGTAGGATCATCGAAATAATTCCAATCAAAGCTGCCGTTGAAAAGTTGGCGGGCAAAATTAGTATCACCACCATCAAAATTGGACTTACAATAGGGATAAATGATTCTTTGAAAGAATGTAATTTATCCTTGTGTTTCACCAATGCCCTAGACAAATACAGGATTAGAGCCAGCTTGGCAATTTCTGATGGCTGAAAAGTGATTTGAATAAATGGCAAACGTATCCACCTACTTGCATTGGCCCCGCCAATAGTGTCACCTTGCCACAAAACAGCTATCAATAAGACCAAAGAGGTTAGTAACAATATCGTTCCAATATTCCTAAAATAGACTGGGTCTACTTTATGAATAAGGTAAATTATGCTAAGACCAGAGAAAACAAAAAACAGATGTTTTATAAGATAACTAAATGTATTTCCTCCGCTATAAGCATAAGCCAAATTGCTACTTGCACTATAAACTGGCAAAAAAGAAAATAGCATAAACAGAAACACCACTGCCCATAATCCTCTATCTCCTTGTATGTGCGCCAGCAATTTGTACATTTTACAATTCCTTTACATATTGCTTGAACTGCTGCCCTCTATCTTCGTAATTCTCGAACAAATCGAAACTTGCACAAGCAGGCGATAATAAGACAGCGTCTTCTTTTCTTCCCAATGCATACGCCATTCTTACTGCTTCTTGCATATTAGCGGCATCAACAATAACCTCAACCAAATCTTCGAATGCATGGTGGATTTTAGCATTGTTTTTCCCCAAACAGATAATTGCTTTTACATGCTCTTTTACTAAAGGTTGTAATTGCGCGTAATCGTTCCCTTTGTCTACCCCTCCAACAATCCAAACAACTGGACGAGACATACTTTCTAATGCGTACCAAGTGGCATTTACATTTGTTGCCTTAGAGTCGTTAATAAACTGGATTCCGTGAACATGTAAAACGGGCTCTAAACGGTGTTCTACTGCTTGGAAATCCGTCAAGCTTTCGCGAATAACTTCTTGCCTTAAATTCAAAAGCTTAGAAGTAATTCCAGCGGCCATGGAGTTGTAGACATTGTGCTTGCCTTGCAAGGCTAGTTCGTGAATAGACATAGAAAATATGTTGTTATCTGTTTGTATGTGTAGTTCTGTGTTATCTAAATGCGCTCCCTCTCCTAGCTTCGATTTGGTGCTAAATGGAAAGTGTTTCCCCTTGGTTTTAATTAATCCTAGGTTCTTTATTATTTGGGGATCATCGTTGCAAAAAACAAAGCAATCTTGCTCTCCCTGATTTTTGGTAATCTGTAGTTTCGATTGGGTATAATTATCGAAACTGTATGCGTATCTATCTAAATGATCTGGTGTAATATTTAGTAGTACAGCTATATCGGCTTTAAAGTTTTTGATTCCATCTAACTGGAAGCTACTTAACTCCAACACGTAATAATCGAACTCTTTTGTAGCAACCTGATATGCGAAACTGTTTCCTACATTACCTGCTAAGCCTACATTTAACCCTGCTTTTTGCAACATGTGATAGGTGAGCAGCGTGGTTGTAGTTTTTCCGTTACTTCCGGTAATTGCAATAATTTTTGCCTTAGTATATCTTGAGGCAAATTCTATTTCAGAAATTACTGAAATCCCTTTTTCTCTTGCAGCAGCAATTAAAGATGCTGTATCTGGAATACCTGGTGATTTTATTATTTCACCTGCATTAAGTATACGCTCTTCGGTATGTCCTCCTTCTTCAAATTCTATGACATAGTCCTGCAATTGCGTTTTATACTTATCCGCAATTGTTTTGCTATCAGACAAGAACACTTTGTGCCCTTTTAGCTTTGCTAATACAGCTGCGCCAAGGCCGCTTTCGCCACCTCCTAATACCACTATGTAATTTGCTTTAGACACAGATTAACGCAGTTTTAAAGTTACAAATGTTAATATCGCTAGCATGATTCCTACTATCCAAAATCGGGTGACAATTTTCGATTCATGAAGTCCTTTTTTCTGAAAATGGTGATGCAATGGAGACATCAAGAAAATACGTTTGCCTTCGCCAAATCTCTTTTTGGTGTATTTAAAATAAGACACTTGCATTACCACCGAAAGGTTCTCTATCAAGAATATTCCACACAATATTGGAATCAATAATTCTTTACGAATGGCAATGGCGAATACCGCTATTATCCCCCCTATTGCTAAAGACCCTGTATCCCCCATAAACACCTGTGCTGGGTAAGAGTTGTACCATAAAAAGCCTACACAAGCCCCTACAAAGGCCGCTATAAATATTACCAGTTCGCCAGAATAGGGGATATACATGATATTGAGATAATCGGCAAAAATGGTGTTACCGGATACATAGGCAAACGCCCCGAGCGTGGCTCCTACTATGGCCGAAGTTCCTGTGGCAAGCCCATCTATTCCGTCTGTTAGATTCGCGCCATTAGAAACTGCGGTAACTATAAAAATAACAATAGGAATAAATAACAACCACGCCCATTTTTTATAATCATCGCCCAACCAAGACAGACCTTCTTGATAGTCCAGTTCGTTGTTCTTAACAAATGGAATGGTTGTTTTGGTAGATTTAATTGGATTTCCAGTAAAAGAGTGACGGTCTTGCGTTAAAGACTGAATTTCTGTGTTGTTGGTCACTTTTTCTTTGATCACAACATCTGGATGGAAATACAAAACACCTCCTACAATTAAACCCAAGCCGATTTGGCCTAACACTTTAAATTTACCGGCTAATCCTTTTTTGTTTTTCTTAAAAACCTTGATATAATCATCTGTAAAACCAATAGCTCCCATCCAAACTGTGGTAATTAACATTAGAATAATGTAGATGTTATTAAGGTTAGCCAATAACAATGTCGGAATAAGAATTGCTGAAAGAATAATCAAACCTCCCATAGTAGGGGTTCCCGCTTTTTCAATTTGTCCGTCTAAACCTAAATCTCTAATCGATTCTCCTACCTGCTTTTTTTGTAAAAGACGAATGATACGTTTACCAAAAACTAAAGAAATCAACAAGGATACAACTACCGCTAAAGCTGCTCTAAACGAGATATATTGGAATACCCCTGCTCCTGGGAACTGGTAATTTTCTTCTAAAAAATCGAATAAATAGTATAACATTATTTCAAACTGATATTAAAAGTTTCTCTTAAAATTTGGAAGTCGTCAAATGGGTGTTTCACTCCCTTTATATCTTGATATTTCTCGTGCCCTTTTCCGGCCACAAGCACAATATCTCCTGGCTGTGCAATTGCACATGCCGTTCTTATTGCTTCGGCTCTGTCGGTTATACTAAGCACCTTTGGCTTGTCCAAAACGGCTAAGCCTAATTTCATATCCTCGATGATCTGTGCAGGATCTTCTGATCTTGGATTGTCTGACGTTAAAACAACTTTATTACTAAACTGAGCAGCAATACCAGCCATTAAAGGCCTTTTTGTTTTGTCTCTATCGCCACCACAACCAACAACTGCAATTACTTGCTCGTTACCTGTTCTGATATCGGCTATGGTTTGCAATACATTCTTTAAAGCGTCTGGAGTATGTGCGTAATCAACAACAGCCGTTATATTGCTTTCGGATTTTATGTATTGAAATCTGCCTTCTACCGAATTCAAGGCAGAAAGCGCTGTTAAGGCTTGCATTTTATCTAGTCCTAGCATTACTGCCGTTCCGTAAACTGCTGTTAAATTGTAAGCATTAAAACTGCCTACCAATCGGGTCCAAACATCTTGTCCATCTACATTAATTTGAAGACCAGTAAACTGGTTTTCTAAAATGCGACACTTAAAATCTGCCATGCGCTTTAGAGCATAGCTCATCTTTTTAGCTTTGGTATGGTAACACATGGTTTCGCCATGTTTATCATCGCTATTTACCAAGGCAAAAGCTTCTGGCTTTAAACCATCGAAAAAAGCCTTCTTGGTATTGATATAGGCATCAAAAGTTTTGTGATAGTCTAAATGGTCGTGACTGATATTGGTAAATACGCCTCCATCAAAATCCAAAGTCAATGTTCTATGCTGAGCAATTCCATGTGAGCTTACTTCCATAAAGCAATACTTACATCCTTCGATAACCATTTCTGCCAACAAAGCATTTAAACTGATTGGGTCTGGAGTGGTATGCGTTGCTGGAATAATTTCTGAATTGATTCTGCAATTGACTGTAGACAATAAGCCTACACGCATTCCCATGTTTCTAAATAAATTAAAAAGCAAGGTTGCAACGGTCGTCTTACCATTCGTTCCAGTAATACCAACTAGCTTTAATTTTGCCGAAGGATTATCGTAAAAATTAGCAGCTATAAAACTCAAGGCTTTAAGTGAATTTTCTACTTTGACATAGATGATTCCTTCTTGAGTTTTGGTAGGGATTTCTTCACAAACAATAGCTAAGGCTCCTTTGTTAATTGCCATTTCTATATAATCGTGCCCATCGACCAAAGAGCCTCTAACGGCTACAAAAAGCGAGTCTTTTACTGCTTTGCGCGAGTCAAGCACAATTTGAGATATAGCAACATTGGTGCTTCCAATGAGCTCCTGTAATCCTGCTTTGTATAAAAGGTCTTTTAGCAATTTCATATTAAGAAAGCACTAGGCTAATAGATTTGTAATAATTTAATGCTGTACCAGGTTTAATAGACTGTCGTCTTACAAGTCCTTCACCTTCAAATTCCACTTTCAATCCATTATTCTCCAACAAAAACAAGGCATCCATTAGGGGCAATCCTCTAACATCTGGCACCGTATTTTTTACTTCAATAGTTTTGGCAGAAACTTTAGATCCTGCCATATCTACATCCATCCAATCGCCTTCGGTAAGCTTGTCTACTCCCCAAATCGATAATGCGGTATTAATATCTTCAGAAGGACCTTTAACATTGAATGCTAAATTATTTTCTGAGCTTGTGTAATCAGTATTTTTAGGTGTTGCAGCATAGATTTTATTTGCTACTTCTAGAAATGCCGGTGCAGCAACATTAGACCCGTAATAACCAATGGATTTATCTGGTTTATTAACTACTACAATGCACGAATACTTAGGGTTGTCTGCTGGAAAGTAACCCGCAAAAGACGCTTGGTATTCTTTTTCTACTCCTTTTTTCCAATAATTTAAAACACAGGTCCCTGTTTTTCCGGCTGCTTTAAATCTTTCCGAACGTATGTTACTTGCCGTCCCTCTTTCAACTACTCCCTCTAACAATGCTTGTACAATTTTAAGTGTCGACTTTGAGCAGATTGCTGGGTTTAAAACTTCTGTTTTATACGTCTCAATCGCTCTTCCTCTTTGCAGCACTTCTTTTACAAAAAGAGGTTTTATCAGTTTTCCATTGTTTGCAACCGCATTGTAAAATGCTAAGGTTTGTAAAGGAGTCATACTTATTTCGTAACCCGTAGACATCCAAGGTAAAGTGGTAAGAGACCATCTACTACTTTCTGGATTGCTAATCGTTGGCCGCACTTCTCCTGGAATGTCCAAATTCAATCCTTGGTGTAGGCCCATACGATACAATCGATCTACATAGCGTTGTGGCTTTTTTCCATAAGCTTCATGAATCACCTTGGCAATTCCAATATTTGATGACTTTTCGAAAACACTCGCCAAAGAAATTGTTCCATACCCCCCTCTATGCGAATCGCGCATTTTAGATCCATAAAAATCAAAAACCCCATTGCCTGTATTTACTTTCATCGAAGTATCCACCTTGCCGTCTTCCAATAAGGCAATCATAGACATCAACTTAAAAGTAGAGCCAGGTTCAGTGCTCTCGCCTATAGCATAATTGTATTTCTCGTAATAGGTTCCAACTTCGGTTACTCCAAGATTTGCAATGGCTCTTACCATTCCTGTAGCAACTTCCATAACCACAATACATCCATGGTCTGCAGTGGTTCTCTCCAATTGTCTTAACAATGCATGATGCGCTATGTCTTGAATCCTTGGGTCGATGGTACTTACCAAGTCACAACCGTCAATGGGATCTACAGCGTTATTATCGTCTAAAGGTTTCCAAACGCCTCTTTTGATTTTCTGCTTTAAGCGCTTGCCTTCTCTACCACCTAATTCGGAACTAAAAGCCCCTTCCAAACCAACACGAATTCCGTTTCTATCGTAACCAATTGTACGTTCAGCCAATTTGCCCAATGGCATTTCTCTAGAGTTACGTTGCTCATAAATTAAGCCTCCTTTGTACCTTCCCTTATTATAAATGGGTAATTCGAACAACTGCTGCAACTCTAAAAAATTAGCACTTCGTTGAATTAACAAGTACCTGTTATTTCTAGATTTCCTTAAAAGTCTCAAATATTCATCGGCTGATTTGTCTTTAAATATTCTCGACAAACCCTCGGCTAAACTAGCTACTCCAGATTGAAACAAATCTCCATCTACGGTCTTTACATCCATTCGCACCTCATAAATAGGCATGCTGGTAGCTAATAGGCTTCCGTCTGACGCATAAATATTTCCTCTTGCTGCTTCAACTATTCTTGGTTTAATGGTAGTTGCTCTTGCTTTGGCGCGCAATTCTGCTCCTTCTACAAACTGGATGGTTACAAGTTTTACTAGCACCCCAATAGCCAGCACTGCCAACAAGGCAGTAACCAGATAAAAGCGTTTTAGTAAATTCTTGTTGTTATCCATTTTAATCTATTTCTAATATTGTTGGTGGCTCTTGCGAAAAGTAAATTCCCATTTCGCCTGCCTGCTCTTCTACCACACTTTGCTTGCTCTTTCTCATTAACTCGCGCTTTGTGGTAATGTAGGCCGAGCGTACTTTTCTTAATTCTGTATTCTTTTGTGCTATCTCTATTACTTTTCTATCGGCACAGTGCGAACATGCAATACTGATAATGGCCAAAATCGCTAAGAACAACACAAAAGGAAGTTGTTTAAACGACTTCGTATCAACCAAAAAACTCCCCAAGAGCATACGAACTATTGAGAAGCTTTTCTTTTTTTCAGAATCGATATGTGGCTCGTGATCTGTCATACCCTATCTGAGACTCTTAGCTTCGCACTTCTCGCTCTATTATTGCTTTCTATCTCTGCTTCGTTTGGAATAAGTGGCTTCCTATTTACCGGCTTAAATGGAGCGATTAGGTTTCCATAGAAATCTTTCTGAGGCTCACCTTCAAAATTCCCATAACGCATAAAATGCTTTACCAGCCTATCTTCTAAAGAATGATATGCAATTACCGAAAGTCTCCCACCTGGTTTTAACACATCCGAAGTCTGCTCTAGCATCTCCTTAAGCACTTGCATTTCTTCGTTTACTTCAATCCTAATTGCTTGAAACAATTGTGCATAAAAACGGTTTTCTTTAAATTTTGGAGCACAATCAATTGTTGCTTCTTTCAATTCGGCAATGGTAGTAATTGGCCTATAAGCTCTTGCTGCACATATTGCCCCAGCAACACGACCAGAGTTTTTCAATTCTGCGTAAGCCCAAAGCATTTTCTTTAAATCAATCTCTGCGTATTCGTTCACAATATCCTTTGCCGATTTACTGGCAGATTGATTCATTCGCATATCTAAATCCGCATCGAAACGCGTAGAAAAGCCTCTTTCTGCTACATCAAACTGATGAGAGCTTACGCCCAAATCAGCCAATATCCCATCGACTTCTTTTGCACCATACATGCGCAAAGAGTTTTTTAGGTATCTAAAATTTTGAGGAATTAAGGTTAAGCGTGCATCGTCCCAAATATTTTTTTGCGCATCAGCATCTTGGTCAAATGCAAACAGCTTTCCATTTGGACCTAATTTCTCTAAAATCAAACGCGAATGACCACCTCCTCCAAAGGTTACATCTACATAAACCCCATCTGGCTTAATAGCCAGTCCATCTACACTTTCATGTAGCAACACCGAAGTATGGTAATCACTCATTTCCTAAATCATTAGAATCATTACCCATTACTTCCTCTGCCAAGGCAGCAAAATCCAAATCTGGATCATTCAATACAGCTTCATAAGCATCCTTATCCCACAATTCTATCATATTTCCAGACGAAGAAAGAACCAGTTCTTTTTTCAAGTTGGAGTACGAAATCAAATCTTTGGGAACCAACACACGACCATTGGCATCTATATCAATCACCTTAACTCCTGCCGTAAATAGTCGGATAAAATCATTGTTCTTTTTCACAAAGCGATTCAGTTTATTGACCTTAGCCATAACCTGATCCCACTCTGACATGGGATACAATTCCAAACATTTATGGAACACGCTTCGCTTCAACACGAACCCATCTCCTAAAATGGATTGCAGCTGTTTCTTCAATGCAGCAGGCATAAGTAATCGCCCCTTCGCATCTAGCTTGCATTCATATGTCCCTATAAAATTGAGCATTTGGTCTATTTCCCTCGTTTTTGAATTATTTACAAATATCCCACTTTTTACCACTTTCCACCACTTTGTTGATAACTTTTGACACATTAGAGATAAACCAGGCATAAAACATCCAATTCAAATTCAACTTTTTGAATTTGAATTTATGTGACGTGCTAGTCTCGTTGATTTCAACTAAAATTCAACACTCACTATTGATTTTAATCCATTGTAAATCAACAGGTTGACAAAAATCAAATTCCTTAGAGATTGGCTTACCCTACTTTGATATCAGATTATCCAAAATTTGGGTTACTTTTGGTTAGAATTAGGACAAATTATGATTCCAGAAATACAAAAAGAAGGCAAGTTTGAATACCTAGAAAGAGGCGAAGGGACACCAATAATCTTATTACACGGATTGATGGGTGCTTTGAGTAATTTCGAGAGCCTTATAGCACATTTAAGCAGCAACGGATATCGTGTATTTATTCCATTGCTTCCAATTTTCGAATTACCGCTATTAAAAACCAGCGCCAAGGGCATGGCAAAATTCTTAACAGAATTTGTTATCCATAAAGGCTTGGATAAATTCCACCTCTTAGGAAATTCTTTAGGCGGTCATGTGGCATTAATCTACACCAATAAGTTTCCGGAAAATGTTATTACAATGACATTAACTGGAAGTTCTGGACTGTACGAAAGTGCAATGGGTGACACTTTCCCAAGAAGAGAGGATAAAAACTATATCAGAGAAAAAACACAAGCTGTATTCTACGACCCAGCAGTTGCTACAGATGAATTAGTTGATGAAGTTTACGATATGGTGAACTCTAGAGAAAAGGTTGTAAGGATTTTAGCCATTGCTAAATCTGCAATTCGCCATAACATGTCTAAAGATTTACCAAGCATGAATGTTCCTACTTGTTTGATTTGGGGTAAGAACGATGGTGTTACACCTCCTGACGTTGCAAATGAATTCCATAAGCTTTTACCTAATTCGGAATTGAATTGGATAGACGAATGTGGCCATGCTGCAATGATGGAACAACCTAAAGAATTTAATAAGATCGTTGGCGATTGGTTAAAACGCCACTCATAATGGATATACGCTCTGCCGAATTTGTTATCAGTAATACCGACATAACTCTTTGCCCTAAACCTACCATTCCGGAATACGCTTTTATAGGTCGTTCTAACGTTGGTAAGTCCTCTCTGATAAATGCGATTACCCACAGAAAGGATTTAGCAAAAACCTCTGGTAGACCTGGGAAAACACAACTTATAAATCATTTTCTTATCAATGATTTATGGTACTTGGTCGATCTACCTGGTTATGGTTATGCGCAAGTTAGTAAGGGGAAACGTAAAGAATTTCAGGCTTTTATTAGACAATATCTTGACGAACGACCAAACCTTATTTGTGTCTTTGTTCTAATTGATGTGCGTCATACACCACAAAAAGTCGATCAAGCTTTTATGGCATGGTTAGGAGAGAGAGGCATTCCTTTCTCTATTGTTTTCACCAAAGGTGACAAACTAACCAAACCAGCTAGAGTTAAGCAAGTAGAAGCTTACCAAGAAATAATGTTGGAATCATGGGTGCAGTTACCACCCACTTTTATCACTTCTAGTGAAACAAAAATGGGCTGTCCAGAAATTCTAGACTTTATTGACAAGTACAATAAAGAGTACAAACACTAAGGGGCTCCTTATTTATTCAGGAGACCCATTTTCTCTGCAAAATATTGTGCAAAATCTCTCATATCACCTGCCATCGCCTCTTCGTTGGTCGATTTGATTAGGGTATCGGACATGGTTAATATCGTTTGATGGAAAAATTGTTTCATCTCATCAACTGACATCTCTTTACTCCAAAGATCGATACGCAAGGTACTTTTCGATTTTTCGTCCCAAACAGCAAGCATAATAGCTTTAGCCTCTGCTTCAGAAACTCCTCCATCGCTTGCAGACCAAACGATATTCTCTGGTACGCGGTTTTCATCTAGGCTAACATTAAACTTAATTTCAGATTCGTGAACTGCCATTATTTCTTTGGTTTGTAATTGGATTGATTTAATATTTCTTGAGAATTGACAGTGTTTATCAATTCTATTAGACTCATTTCTGAATGCTTTTTCATGTACGCTCTTACTATCTGCCATCCTAACCAAATACCCAGCCTTCCAGGTGTTAACGGATCTACATCGGCATAAAACTTCGTAAAAGGAGCTGGCTCTACAAAACGTGCAACAACAGATTGGTCTTGACTAAACAACAGTTTATTGTTTATCATATACGACCATATATAAGCTTCGTTTTCTATGGCCCAATTTATATGCTCTGTGCTAAAACCAATTTTTAGATTGTCAGCATGGTTAGGCATCATTGCATCCAAAAAGTACATGCGTTTGCCTTCATAAATCATTCGGTTTAAGAAAGTCTTATCCGTTGGGTTGTTTGGAATATGGAACCTACTAATTTCTCTAAACACATCTTTTAGCACATACTTTGGCTGGTATCCCTCTTGTATATATTCTGGAACACTTTCGTATGCCTCGTGGCCCTTACCCAAGTATAAGTCTGCAGCAACAAACAGCATCGTATCCGCAAAAATTATAGGATAATCTAAATCTAAGCCCGACACATAGGTATAAATCGTTCCAATTTCTTGATCCGGAAAATAATAGCTATAATGCTTTAGCCCATCCTCAATACCACTTAAACCCAACAGAAACAATGAATCATTTAATCCAACTTGGGTATAAAGTTTCACCAAATCTTGATCTTGTAATCGCAATTTCCAAATTTCCGGATTATTTGTTTCCTCAAAAAAGGGTGGGAATTCCGTAATTAATTCAGAAAACTCACTTCCCCAAGAGTTAGTATCTAATTGGAAAAGAGATTTTTCGAATTGACAAATTCTTACATCTG